>DCWO01000095.1:48078-64964 GCA_002328865.1 Dehalococcoidia bacterium UBA2160
GTCGTCCGTTCGTCGTGAGCCTGTCGAACGACCGATCATGACCCGCCGAACGGCTTGTTACGCGCTGGCCACCGCGCGGCGTGAGAGCCACCACTCGAGGCTGTCGGACAGCGCCATCCAACTCGCTTCGATGATGTTTTCCGAGCAGCCCACCGTGCTCCACGTCGTCTGGCCATCGGTCGATTCGATTAAGACCCGCACGACTGCACCGGTCCCGGCGCCCTGGTCCACCACTCGCACCTTGAAATCGTCCAGGCGTACGGCTTCCAGCTCCGGGTAGAATCCGAGAAGCGCCTTGCGCAGCGCCCCGTCAAGGGCGTTCACCGGCCCGAGTCCATCGGCCGCTGTATGCATCACCTCTCCGTCGACCGACACCTTCACCATCACGCGCGACGAGATGCCATGGCCGGACCCGCCGCCTTCCGGTCTGCTTTCGACGACGGCGGTGAAGTCGACCAACTCGAACGGCGGCGCATACTCGGGCAGGGTCCGACGGACCAGCAACTCGAAAGACGCCTCCGCCCCTTCGTATTGGAATCCCAGGTTCTCCTGGTCCTTTACGATGCGGAGCAGCTCGCTGGCCTGCGGGGGACTGAGCTCGACGCCCATGCCAAGCTCTCTCACTTTGAACAGTATGTTGCTCCGTCCGGACAACTCCGAGACCAGGACGCGTTTGTCGTTTCCGACGGTCCCGGGCGGGACGTGCTGGTAGCTGTGCTCCACTTTGGCCACGGCCGAGGCATGGAGGCCGCCCTTGTGAGCGAATGCGCTGGTCCCGACGTAAGGCTGGGACGTGGGCGGCGGCATGTTGGCGAGCTCGGCTACGTACCGCCCGACCTCGGTCAGGCTCTCGAGCTGCTGGTCGGTCACGCAATCGACGCCCTTCTTGAGCTTGAGGTTGCCGATTATCGAAAGCAGGTTGGCGTTCCCGCACCGCTCCCCGTAGCCATTGACCGTGGCCTGGACCTGGACTGCTCCGACGTCGATCGCGGCCAGCGCTCCGGCCACGGCCATGTCCGCGTCGTTGTGGGTGTGGATGCCTAATGGGACGTTCGCCTCTTTCGCCACGTCAGTCACGATCACCGCGATCTCGTTCGGCAACGCTCCGCCGTTCGTGTCGCACAGAACGACGCAATCGGCCCCGGCGTCGGCTGCGACCTTGACGCATTGCACGGCGTAGTCGCGATTGGACTTGTACCCGTCGAAGAAGTGCTCCGCGTCGAAGAACACCCGCCGGCCTTGCGTCTTGATGAACGTCACCGTGTCGGCGATCATCGCGAGGTTCTCCTCAAGCGATGTCTCCAGGATGTGGGTGGCGTGAAGGTCCCAGCTCTTGCCGACGAGGGTGACCACGTCGGTCTCGGCGTCCAGCAGCGTCTGCACCTGTGCATCTTCTTCGACGGCGACATTCGCCCTTCGTGTGCTGCCGAACGCCGTCAGAGTCGCGTGCTTCAGCCTGAGCTGTTTGGCGCGCTCGAAGAACTCGGCGTCTTTCGGGTTGGACCCGGGCCACCCGCCCTCGATGTAGTGGACTCCCAACGCATCGAGCTTTTCGGTAATGGCCAGTTTGTCCTCGACGGATAGGGAGATGCCTTCGTACTGAGTCCCGTCCCTGAGCGTCGTGTCGTAAAGCTCTAGTTGCTGCATGATGCCTCTCCCCAATCCATTCCTGTTCCGTCTCGCGAAACTCGTTCGTTGCCTGTAACTTCTCTCGGCTCATCGGTTTGCGCGGGCGGTTTCATCATTCATGGTGAGCCTGTCTTTCGTTCGTGGTGAGCCTGTCCTCCGTTCGTGGTGAGCCTGTCGAACCACATATCCGCAAAATCAGGATCGATTCGCGTCGCCAAACAAAAAAACCCGTCCCAACCAAGGGACGGGTCGATTCCGACGAATCGGAAATAGATGCCCGCGGTACCACCCAAGTTCCCCGAACACATCGGGGCGCTCGTTCAAGGGGTACGCACTCATACCCCCGCCCCGGTTAACGGTGGGCGAATCCGGCGGAGTCTACTCGGCGAGGTCCTTTCGGTCCGCGGCTCAGGAGGGATGTTCCGGGGATGTCCAAGCGTCTGCTCTCACCATCGGCCCGTCCTGTGCGGCGCCGCCAGACTCGCTGCTGCTCGACTGTTCCCCGTACTCTTCTCCGTCGATGCCATGCATATGTTGTGTGTGGACTAAGATTAGCGAGCCGCATCACGCGTGTCAAGGATGGTTGTTTGACCGGGCAACAGAAGGACGCTCCTTCATGTCTCCGCCGATACTCGCAATTCCGCGTCGATGGGAATCTCGACCGGCTCCTCCTTGAGAAGTCGTGACGAGAAGAACATCACTTCCAAGTTTTCGACGCCGCCGGTCGCCGGATTAATCCGAACGACGATGTCGTCTCCCAATTCTTGCGACTGCTGTTCCGCGTACGGCGCCAGCTTGTCGATGTAGAGTGTGTCCGATGCGCGGTCGTAGCTGAAAATCAGCTTCGCTCCCATAGGATATCTCCGATGGCTAGTCTGGTAGAGTCCATCATAAGCCATTCCCCGTGCTATTCACACCGCCAGTTATCGGCAATGCGGAGATTCAAGAGTACGATTTTCGAATCGCGCCTGGCCACCGATCGACTCGAATGGTTATGCATGGGCGCATCGCGAAAGAGCATGAGGCACGACCCAACAGGCCCCGCCGGATGACGGGGCCTGTGAGCAGGCGTCAGGTTCGCTCCCAATCCTGACGCCGGTGGTACGCGAGGGGCGGACGCGTACTGCTTAGAGAGTTAGAGAGCGTCGCCGGATATCGTGGGAGTCGCGTCCGGGTCCGAGGTTTCGCAGCGGATCTCGATGCCGTCAGGAAGCTGGTCGAGCACCTCTTGGTCACACACCAATTCGTGCAAGGCGCCTCGGTCGAAGCCGTTCGCTTCCATGCTCTCGAATATGTCTTGAATCTCGGACGGCAAACCCTGAAGGAAATTCGGGCCCAGGCCGCTCTGACCGAAGAAGGGGAATCCTCCTTGTCCGCTTTGCGGTCCGAACGACCGGAAGATGTTGATGTTGGGGCGGCTTTGACCGGGTCCTTGGCCGCGGCCGGAGCGACCGTGCATGCCGCCGAATCCCGCGTGTCCGCGTCTGCCGATGCCCGGGCCATGGCCCTTGTTCTGCTCCAAAAGATCGCCCTGGTGGATGATCTTTGCGACGCCGTCTACGTCGACGACCACTGTCGTATCTTCGGTGTTCAAAGCGCCGATGTCGCCGGTGCGGTTCATGTTGACCTGTGTCTCGGCCGTGACATCGTATTCGATGGGATCGGTTCCGTCTTTTGGCTGCAGCGTCAGCGTGCCCGCGACTGAGTCCGATTCGGTCACCGTCCCGATCGCCACCCGGTACGTCTGGTAAGCTCCGTCCTCATCTGCGACGACCATCTCACCGCGTGCGAGCCGATTGACTAGCTGCATGGCCTGTCCCATCAACATATGGCTGAGATCCTGCTTGCCGGGATTGACCGGCATTGCGCGGGAGAATCGGCGCGCGAACGTGCGCGTCTTAACCTCGCGCTCGCCCACCAGGAGGGCCAGATCGAGCGTACTGTCGCCTCGTCGGACCGTCACGGCCAGCACGTCTCCCACGTCGGCGGCTCGTACGATCTCGACTACGTCACTGGCGGATGTGACTGCCTGGCCGTCAATGGCCGTGATAATGTCGCCGTCCTCCAGCGTGCCGCTGGCGGGGCCGTCGTCTTGGACGTCGATGACCCGGGCGCCGCCGGCGATTCCGAGTTCCTCAGCCTCGGCCGCCGTGACGGTCGTGATCGCAACGCCGATGTAAGGTTCCGTCTTCGCATCTTCGTCTTCCGTCGCCTGTAGATGCTCGGTCACGGGAAGCTTTGTCGTTTCGTCGGCTTGTTGGCTGTTGGCCTGAGTGGCAAACGGGTTGGCCGCGATGACTGCTGTAAATGCCAAGCCGGCGAGCGCGACCATCGCCCCGGCTGTAATCCTCTTGAGGTTCATGCTATTCTACCCTCCGATTGTGGTAGGTGTTCCGTGTTGTCTGACGTCGAATCGGTATTCCGGAATGTCCGCCTACTACAACGCGAAGGGCGTCACCCGGTTAGCATGAGTTTCGACCGAGATCTGTGCAGCGCCGTGGTGGCGCCCCGGTCTGTCATCGACGTGACGCTGTCAACGCCTCAACGCCTCGTCTTTGGCGCCGCCACGAATGGACGCACCCGGGCGTGACCGAATTCGGCGTCAGGTCAACTCGAACTGTTGCTCGACGATCTCGCCGTCTTCGGTGATCTGAAACGCCCTGATCTGGGGCGCTTCTTTGTCCTCCAAGGACACGAGTATGTAGAGAACGTCAAGCATCCAGCTGTCGACGGCAAGCCGCACGTCGGTCTGCGACGGGTAGGCGGGGCTGTGCGTGTGAGAGTGGTAGAAAGCCAGCATTTCCCAGTCGTTGCGCTCGGAGTCCAGCATCGCTTCCAGGAATTCCTGCGGCTCCATCGAGTACCGATACGGACTGGGAGTCGCGTTCTTGATCCGGTACAGCTTCGCGACGCTGTCGTCCGCGCCCGAGAGGATCCCGCAGCATTCGTCTGGATCCTCTTCTCGCGTGTGAGCGATCATCTCGTCGGCGAACTTTTTTCCGATGCGCAGCAATGCATACCTCCGGCTCATCAGGCCGAGCAATTCAATGTGTTGGGTTGACGGTCGGCGCTACTTGCGGCGGCCGAAGAGTTTCTTCAGGCGCTGAAGAATGGCTTTGGGCGTGACTTTTTCGGCGGTTTGCATACGCTGTTCCGTACAGACGGCGCAGTTGCAGGTGGGTGGGTGATCGTAATACCAGTTTGGCCTGCCCATATCGGGGTCCTCTACTCGTGTTTCTTGTGTTGCTGGAACGCCTTCACAGCGGGAGCGTCTTGGCAATCCGAGTCAACTCAGCAACGTTGCCCGAAGATGACCACGCACGCTATCTTACCTCGCTGCCTCCCAACGTGCACAACCGCCGGATGGGACGAAGTTGTGTCATCCGAAGCGACTCGCCTCGCGTCGACTCAGAACACGTCTTTCAGGGCTGTGCGAAGCTCCGCCAGCGTCGCGAACGACTCGAACCGGCCCGCGACGATGCCCTGCCGGTCGATTACGAACGACCACTCGCCGCTGGGCAGGTTCCACTCGACCACGGTGGGCGACAGCCGCGCCCGTGACAGGTCGCCCTGAATCTCTTCCGGGTTGTCGTAGAAGTCGACGTGGATGAAGTTGGCCTGCCCGCGGAATTCGTCCTTGAGTTGGCTGAGCACCTCGACCTGGGGACCGCAGACCGCGTTGGTGCAGAACGCCGGGCTCGCCATGACTACGACCGTCGGGATTCCGCTGTCCACGGCCTCGGCTATCGTCAGGCGGTAGAGGTCGGGGTCGTGCAGCGAACCCGTTGCAAGCTGCGCCGGTCGTTCCACGTCTGCGTTCGTCTTACTGTCGCTGCGGACCGCGGGTGAGCCCAGAGCTGGGGCTGAGGCGGACTCGGGAACGTTGAATTCAAGGGTCGCCGAGCGCGGCCCTTCCCCTTCATCCGGCACGCTGGCCTCGATCGACCAACGCCCGGGCCGGTCGAACTCGAGCCGCGTCGCGTACAAGCCACGTGAAACGTACGGGAAGGGATGGAACAGCGCGAGTGCGGTCTGCTTGAGTTCCGGCGCTGCCCCATCGACTGGGATGTAGTATGACGACACCGTGGCGACCGGCGCGCTGCTGAGGCGCTCGGCGGAGGTCAGCACGAACGCGAATCGATTCCTGCCCACCCCCAGATCCGGCGTCGCGAATATTGCTTGGAGGCCGTCCTCGGAAACGGGACCCTTGATTAACGGCGTCTGGTCCACCCGACGTTGTTTGACGACGGCAGTCGCTTCGGCGGTCGGCGGCGGGTCCGTTTGAGTCGACTCAGAATCCGCGGAGCACGCCAGCGCCGCCACTGCTAGCAATGCCGCAACGATCGCCAGGGCTGCCAGACGCCATCTAGGAGCCGTCATCGGCCGAGCCATTCGAACTGACGTCGGGCTCGCCGCCCTCGTACGCTCCGAAAGTGAAAGCGAACAACGCGAACTCCGGTGAATTGGAACTCAACTGCAACTCGCCGCTGGAGAACCGTTCCTGGCTAATAATGAAGTACATGCGCGAACTGTCGACTTCAACGAAACTGCTCCCGTCGGGGTCGTGCACGATGTCGGCGCCGGCCTGGTCGAGGCCAACCGGTCCGCCGTCGACTGTCACCTTTACGCGGAGGGGTGTGCCCTTGATCGGCGCCATGACCGCGTTGACGCTGGCGCCGTAGAACTTTACGGCGATGTAGTCGTCGTATTCGGACGTCTCACGGGCGTGGAGTAGGTTTTCGGCCTCGTTCCGCCAGAGACCCTCCAGGTACATGAAATGGTTGTCGTGTTCGCCCGGGTCGCTGTACTGAGTGTCCACGTCGAATTCCTCAAAGTACTCGACGTGGTGCACGTACGGAGGCGTGTTCTGCGAGCGAAGCGCGCCGATGTTGCGTTTGTACCCCGCGTACAGTTCGCGTGTCGGTGATGTGACGGCCGAGCTTCTGTCCACGCTCGAATCGACCTGAGGTCCCGGATCAGTGCCGGCGGGAATTCCGGATATGTCGTGCCCCGCTTCGACGAGCAACTCGCGGATCTGCGACTCGGTCTCGTCGTATCCGCCTTCACCGAAATGCTCGTACCGGATGTCGCCTTGCACGTCGATCAGGTACTTAGCGGGCCAGAAACGATTGCTGAATGCATTCCATGTGCCGAAATCGTTGTCCTGGACGACGGCATATTCGAGGTCGAACTCGGCGACGGCGTCTTGAACGTTTTCGAGGATCTTCTCGAACTCAAACTCAGGCGTGTGCACGCCCAGAATAACCAGTCCCCGATCGGCGTATTTCGAATGCCACTCACGCAGGAACGGCAGCGTGCGGATACAGTTCACGCACGTGTAGGTCCAGAAGTCGATCAACACAACGTCGCCGCGTTCTCGCTGTTCAGCCAGAGTGAACGGTTCGGAGTTGATCCAGTTTCCGGTGTCTTCGAGTTCGGGAGCGTCTCCCGTTTTGACCGGCGCCGCGGTGGGCAGTGGGGGCGCTCCGGTTGGCGCCGCCGTGGATGTCGGCTCGGGTTCGGCGGTCGCGACGGTCGTTGGCGAGGCGCTCGCGGCGATTTGTGGCGGGAGGAGGGTCGCGGCCGGCTGAGGACTCGTGCCTGCCGAAGCCTCCGAAACTGGCTCGGTTGAGTTGTCTGAAACCGTCCCGGAACACGCCGCGGCCGCGAAGACGATCGCCAAGAACACGCCCGTCAACCAATAGGACGGATTTCGGCTGAACCAACGACGTGTCATCACCTCACCTCCATCCCAAGCACATCCCAAGCGAACGTCGATCACACGTAAACAGGATACTACGCCGTCAGCCATGACGTAGATTTCGTCAGCCGTCTTGTCACGTGCCGCTATCAACCGTATGATGCAGGTCAGCGTGACCGGGATGCGTCACTTAGCCACGGATCACAACTTTCGAGCAGGGGGATTGACGTGAAGATCGGATTCATCGGAGTCGGTTACATGGGGCGTCACATGGCCCGCAACATACTGAACGGCGGGCATGACCTCACCATATTCGACATCAGCAAAGACGCGGCCGAAGAACTTCTGTCGCTGGGCGCCACATGGGCAACCAGTCCCGGCCAGGCGGCTGAGGCGAGCGACGTGGTGTTCACGTCTCTGCCTCGCCCGCAGGACGTCGAGGAGGTCGTTGCCGGAGAGGGCGGAATTCTCAGCGGCGCCCGGAGCGGGACGGCCTACTTTGACCTGAGCACCACCGACCCGGCAACAATCGAGAGGATTGCAAACCAGGCTGAAGCTAAAGGAGTCCGCATTCTCGATGCACCGGTCTCGGGCGGGACAGCGGGTGCTGACAACGCCACCCTCTGCGTGATGGTGGGCGGAGACCGAGACGCGTACGATGAGTTCAAGGCGGTGCTTGACCTGATAGGCGACAAGGTCATGTACTGTGGCGACCTCGGAGCGGGCGCCGTGTGCAAGATCGTGAACAACCTGATCGGCCTAAGCACGGGGGTGCTCCTGTCTGAAGCGTTCACCCTGGGCATCAAGGCAGGCGTCGATGCCGAGACGCTGTTCACGGCGGTCGCCGGGAGTTCGGGCGCCACGCAGGCGATGCAGGGGTTTCCGAACGGCATATTCAAGCGAAACTTCGATCCCGGATTCCAACTCGACCTGGCGGCCAAAGACGTCGGGCTGGCGACGCAACTCGGTCGAGAGTTACGCGTGCCGATGGAGATGTCGAACATCGCTCAGCAGCGGTACATTACTGCGCAGAACGAAGGGTGGGGCCGGTTGTCGGCAGGCGCCGTCGCACGGATCCAAGAGGAGCGCTCCGGCGTCGAGATCGCGCCGCCGGATTAGCAGGTCGCCCGAGTCGCCGCCGAAAGCGAATGGTCTGTCGCGGCGGACTCCAATGGTCTCCGGAAGGTTCAGCGACAGGCCCGCACCGAACGGGAGCTCCGCGCATCTGCCAAAAACTCATTGACAGTTAGCGACAAGCTGTCGGGCCGATCAGGGCGAGCCCGCCCAAGTCGTCCGGGTCGTTGATGAACGTTTGTGTCCCCACGTGAACTTCTCTGACTGAACAGACTGACCGGCCGGTCGCGCAACCCCTGGTCGTTTGACTGCAAACGGCAGTCACCATAGAATCACCTGTATGACAACTACCGCCGACACGCCACAAGTATTCAACAAGACCACTCTGCCCAATGGACTGCGGGTGCTCACCTGCGAGATGCCTCACACTCGTTCCGTATCGATCTCCATCTTCGTCGGGGTCGGTTCTCGCTATGAAAGCGATGAGGAAGCGGGCGTCTCGCACTTCATCGAACACCTGGTGTTCAAAGGCACCGAGATCAGGCCGGATCCGGTCCAGATAAGCGGGCTCATCGAAGGACACGGTGGCGTCCTCAACGCCTCCACTGAGCAGGAGCTCACGGTCTATTGGTGCAAAGTAGCCGAGTCGCATTTCTCCGAGAGCCTCGAACTCCTGATCGACATGCTGCGCAACTCGTTGTTCGAAGATGACAGCATCGAGAAAGAGCGCATGGTGGTGCTGGAAGAGTTGGCGATGATCAACGACCAGCCCGCCGCCCGCGTGGACACGCTCATCGACGAGATGATATGGCCGAACCATCCGCTCGGCAGGGACATCGGCGGCACCAAGGAATCGGTTTCGAGCATCTCTCGCGACGCGATGCTGCGGCACATGAACGCCTACTACTCCCCTGCCAACACAGTCATTAGCATCGCGGGCAGCATTTCGACCGAAGAAGTGTTGGATCAGGTCAACGAACTGTGCGGAGACTGGCCCGAGTCGGAAGGAAACGACTGGTCGCCGTTTACGCACGAGCAGTCTGAGTCACAACTCCGGCTTGAGTACAGAAACACAGAGCAGCTTCACCTATCCATCGCTTTGCCCGGTTTGGATCTGCACGACCCGGGCCGGTATGCACTGGACATGTTGAGCGTGATGCTGGGCGAAGGCATGAGCAGCAGGTTGTTCGTCGAGGTGCGCGAGAAGCGAGGGCTGGCATACGATGTTCACAGCGGAGTGAGTCACTTCCAAGACACGGGAGCGTTCGCGATCATCGCGGGCGTGGACACAAAACGCGTCTACGAAGCTTCGGCCACCATACTGGAGCAGGTCGGCGCCATGCGGAAACCTGTTCCGGCAGCGGAACTCGACAGGGCCAGGCAGTTGGTCGCGGGGCGCATAATGCTTCGGATGGAAGACACCAGGGCGGTGTCAGGATGGATGGGAAGCCAGGAAGCGTTGCTGGGCCGTGTACTCACGGTCGACGACGTGGTGTACAACATCAACCAAGTTACAGGCGACGAGGTCTGCCAAGTTGCGGACGACCTCCTCTCCACCGAAAAGTTGAACATGGCGCTGGTTGGGCCGTGCCGAGGGCGCAAACGGCTGGAGCGCCTCCTACACCTGTAGCGTGACACACGTTTGCATCGGCTTCCGAACACGTTTGCCCGCTCCCGATGCAGCGAGGCCGTTGGCATGACGTCTCACTATCGGCGCCTGCCATTGTTCCCCCTCAATCAGGTGCTCTTCCCGAACACGTCCATTCCGCTCCAGATCTTTGAGGATCGATACAAGTTGCTGCTGCACGATTGCCTCGACGACGATTCGAGATTCGGTGTGGTGCTCATCAAGCGGGGACCGGAGGTGGGAGAGCCCGCGGAACCATATCCGGTGGGCACGGTGGCGCACATCGTCCAGGTGAACGAGATCGACGGTGGGCGATATTTCGTGTCGGCCACGGGCATCCGGCGCTTTCGCATCGACCACATAACGCAGACGCGACCGTACATGGCTGCGGAGGTCGAGCTGCTCGACGAGGAAGACGCCGACGCATCGGAACAGGCTTCAGAATTCGACGTCGACGCCATCCGGCAGAGTTTCAGTGAGTACGCGCGCGTGATTTCGGGGATCGTCGGTGGGTGGACACGGAGCACACACGTGCCTTCCGAACCGTCAGCTCTTTCGTATCATATAGCCGACAAACTCGATCTCGATCTTCCCGAGAAACAATCGTTGCTGGAAGCGTTTTCGGCGACCAATCGGCTGGAAATCGAATTGGACATTCTCAACAGAGACACAGCCGTCATACGTCGCCGGCTGAGAAACGAGTTTCTGGGCCGGGTCGGCCGGCAGTAGGCTGTATGCCGGTGGCGACCGCAACGAAGTCGCCCCTCCCGTTCGCAGTCTTGCAGGGAGGGGCGTCTTTGATGATTTGCTGAGCCGTGAGGCGTCTTGTTCTGCGCCGAACGCTAGTGTCCCGAGTCGCAAATTTGATGCATTAACCCCGAAGCAAGCGGAAACCTCGGGGTGGTTCGACAGGCTCACCACGAACGGAACAGCACCTACCCCGTTCGGCCTGAGCTTGTCGAAGGCTCGCGACATTGTCATACGAACGTCTGACTCAGGACACTAGAAGGCAACGCCTTCCTTCTCGAACGCCTCGGCCAGGCGCGCAATGCCCTCGCGAATCTCTTCAGGCTGGCAGTAGCCGAAGCACAGGCGAGCATAGTTGCGGCCCGAGGCTCCGTCCGGCGCGAAGTTCGGCCCCGGCAGGTAGCCCACGTCTGCGGTTTCCAGCACGCGATCCCTGATCGAAACCAGGTCCGAGCCTTCGGGCATCTTGAGCCACAGGAAAAGCCCGCCCTCCGGGTTGCTCCACTCGGCCCTCGAACCGAAATTCTCGCCCAGCGCCGACACCATCGCGTCTCGCTTGACGCGCTGTATCTCGTTTATGTCGCCGATGTGCGTATCGAGGTTGCCGGTCGCGTACCGATGCACCGCATACGACGCGAAGCTGTTGACCGAACCGCCGCTCTTGGCGGCCACCGCGCGTTCTCGCAGACCCTGCGGCACCGTGAGATAACCGAGCCTCATGCCCGGCGCGATGATCTTGGAGAACGACCCCACGTACATGACGCTTCCCGTGTCGTCCAACGAGTAGATGGAGGTCACGTCTTCGCCGTCGTATCGCAAATCCACGTAGCAGTCGTCTTCCATTATGGGCACGCCGTACTTCTGGGAGATCTCCACCACCGCCTGGCGGCGCGCCAGAGACATCGTCCAGCCCTGGGGGTTCTGGAAGGTGGGGATCAAGTAGATCAGCTTCGGCTTGCGTCCTTCGCCGATCGCCTTCTCGATGGCGCCTGAGAGCGCATCGGGCAGCATCCCTTCCTCATCTGTCTCGACGCCCCTGATGTCGCCCCCGAATCGACGCATCTGCGACAGGGTCCCGGTGTAGACGAAGTCGTCTGTCAGCAGGACGTCGCCGGGATCGACGAGGACCTCCAACAGCATGTGGATCGGCTGTCCCGAGCCGTCGCCCAGCACGATGTCGTCGGCGGCCACATGGATGTCGCGGTCACGGGCGAGCTTGCCCGCGACGAACTCACGCAGCGGCGCATATCCTTGTCGGTCCGCATACAGGGCAAGGTCTCCGCCCTCTTCGTCCAACGCACCCTTGAGCGAGTCCACCAGCTCGTCGGTCGGGATGGACACGGGATCGGGGTACGCGACTGCGAAGTCGTACTTTCCTCGCCTGACGGCCCCGCCCCCGGCTGGCGCAGGGGCGTTCTTGGCAAACAGGTCATCGTAGTTGAATTGGTTCGTTCCGGCCATTGGGTCTCCTCCTAGAGTCGTTCAGTGTCTTGGCGCAGTTCGCGGGCTTGGCCCCGATGGTCCAGGCGCCGCACTCGTTGGCTTGGTGGGCTCGGCCTTATCCGACGATGTTCACAGCCTGGTTTGGCCCTGAAGCGCCAGGGCGCCAGTTTCAGTAGATGGTGGGCTCGGCATTCAGGCCGACCCGGGCACACTTCGTCGATCCACACGGCGACAGGGTCCGACTAGGCGTCCGAGAACGTTCCTGCGCGCTCGAACACGTTCGCCAGGACGCCGATGCCATCTCGAATCTCGTCTGGATTGTGGTAGCTATAGGTCAGCCGAATGTAGTTGCGGCCGGTCCGGTCGGCGCGAAAGACGGGCCCCGGGTTGTACTTGACGCCCGCTTCCACGGCCGCGTCCAGCGTCGCCCACGTGTCCGTTCCCTCCGGCAGGCGGCCCCAGATGATCATGCCGCCTTTGGGCGACGTCCATTCGCAGCTTGGCGGGAAGTGCTCGCCGAGGGCCGCCAGCATTGCGTCTCTCTTGGACTTGAGCGATTCGGAGACTGCCTCCATGTGGCTGTCGCTGTGGTCTCGCAAGAACCCGTAAACGGCCTGGGCGGCAAGATGGCTGGGCGACGTGCCGAAGCGAAATGCTCTCATGGTCTCCAGCAACGCCTCGGGGACGACCCCGTAGCCCAAGCGAAGGCCGCACCCCAGGAGTTTCGTGTAAGCCGAGGTGTAAATGACCGAGCCCTGGTCGTCGATGCCCGTCATCGCGGGCGGAAGCGGGTCGCCGTCGATTCGGAAGTCGGCGTACGATTCGTTCTCGAATATCGGAACGCCGTACTTCTGGGAGATTTCGACCATGTGATTGCGGCGTTCGGCGCTCAGGGTCATTCCCATTGGGTTCTGGTAGACGGAGATCGTGTAGATCATCTTGGGTTGAATGCCCCTGCGCGCCAGATCGCGGATCGTCGCCTCCAGTGCATCCGTATCCATTCCATTGTCGTCGGTCGGGACGTGGACGACGTTCGCGCGCCGCCTCATGAACATGCCCAGAGTCCCCAGGTAGCTGAAATCCTCCACGAGCACGGTGTCGCCCGCGTCGATGAACGCTTCCAGTATCGTGTCGATGGCCCCTCCCGCGCCGGCGCTCAGGAAGATGCGATCGACAGGGACATTCGCGCCGCGGTTCGACCGAAGATTGTCGGCGATGTACTCGCGCAAGCCGGGGTGGCCCTGCGGCGGAGGGTAACGAGAAAGGTCTTGCCCCTCGGTGGCCATGGCAATCCGAACAGCCTCAGCGATTCCCGCCGTCGGCATCGTGTCCGGATCGGTGTACGTGACCGAGAACACGTAGTCGGTGTCCGCGGCGGCCCCTTCGGGTGTGGTGACAGTGGCGGGCATGTTTCGCGTGATCAGTTTTGAGTAGTCCAATAATATCTCCGCTGGTCGTCATGAGTTCGGGGACTCCATCGAGCAGGCATCTACGTAAGGGGGAGACGAACCCTCTCTCCGGACTGGATGCTGATGCTGATCGCGTCTGTGAACTCCATGTATCGCACCCCGTCTAGGAAGTTGGTGTGCGTGATCGGCTCGATGCCTTTGATGGCGTTGATAAACTCCTCCTCAACGCGCCAGCCGCCCTGTTTCTCCGCCGGGATGTCGATGTCGGACAGCCCGTCATCCTCCCTGCGGCCGCCGCTCAGGGTCATCGTCGACGCGTCCAGGCGCAACGTGCCCTCGGTCCCGAAGAACCAAACGCCGTCTCCGGGCGCGTGGCCCGTGACGGTGCTGAAGCGAAGCCTCGCGACAGGGCCGGAAGCCATCTCGCACACTGCCTCGACGTGATCCGGGATCGTGATATATCGGCGGGCGCCACTGTCGTCCTGCCGGTGCTTCACGTTGACGCGCCCGTTGGCGGAAACAGTTTCGGCCGGACCCACCCAGCGCATCATCGCCTCGTACCAGATGCCCATCTGCATGATGTTGTTGCCGCTCAGGTCTCGGTCGTGCCGCCAGTGAAGCGGGCCGTCGTGATCGACGAATCCGCCCTGATGCACGGTCATGTCGATGGACAGGATGTCGCCCAGGTAGCCGCTCTCGATCAGGTCCTTGATCGTGTTGTCCACCTTGAGTGTGTGGGGAGCGGGGACGATCTGGGTTATCAGGTCAGGGTTGAGCCGAGAGGCCGCCAGCATCGACTTAGCCTCGTCGGAGTCCATGGCCATCCGCGCTTCGGTCTGGACATGCTTGCCGGCTTCAAGGGATGCCAACACAAGCGTCTCGTGCATGTAGGGCCATGTGCCGATGCAAATCGCGTTGGTGTCATCCGCTTCGACGAGGTCCACCCAGTTGTCGTAGACGGTCTGGATGCCGAATTCGTCGGCAATCCGTTGGCCCGATTCCAGGCTGCGGTTGGCCACGCTGACCAGCTCCACGCCGTCGATTTCTTTTAGTCCCGGCAGGTGCCGGAGTCGCGTGTTGGCCCCTGCGCCCACGAAGCCAATTCGAATAGGTTGATCCGCCATTCCGATTGTTCCTCCCAACAGTTTCCGCCCGTGTGCGGCGTCCGATTCGCATTATATGTAACAGGCGCGGGACAGTCCAGTAGCAGCGGTGAGAGCGAAAATCCCACCAGGGTCCTCAGAGCAAACTAGGATCGTCGGAGGCGACGTCGTGGGGCCGACGAGATGAGGAGACAGTCACGACAGCGACGGCAGGGCGTGCGAGCGCTCGGCGTGATGCTGTCTGAATGCCGCGCTGAACCGCCCATGCGGAAAACAGGGTGGTCGATCTGCCTCTGGTGTCCTGCGACGTGCTCGGAACGATCGGCGGGTCGGGGTGTCGCTAGGCGCCCCAACCGTCCAGCATCGAGGGCCGCAGCCAAGACGAGCGACCATAGTTGGCGGGCTTGCCGACATGGAACCCTTCGACCGGTGCGAAGTCGCCGGCCCGGAGCGCCTCGAGGAGGTCCGATTCGTTGCGGACATCGCCGTTGAACACTGTGGTGCCTTTGGCCAGGCCGTCGGTGGAGTGGGCGTCGCTGCCGCCCGTGCCCCAGCGGTTCAGGACCGCAGCTACCTCCTGGGCGAAACGGTTCTCAACCTCGATGTTGCCGCCGTTGACAACCTCGATTTCGTCCACAAGCTCGAACACTGGGTGCAGAGCTGCCTCGTCGGCTGTCTGAGGCAGTTTCTTCGCATCCTGAAACAACATGTTCTGCGTGTAGTTCGGCAGATCGAACAGGAATCTGAACGGGTGGGCCAAAATCATGAAGCCGCCGACTCGGTCCACTTCTTTTCGCAGGATGCGGATAGTCTCAAGGTCTTCGGCGTATCCGGAGATATGGCCTTCGAGTCCCATTGCGATCACGTGACCCAGAGGCGTGTACACCTCTAGCGCCCGAACCATGACGAGATCCTGCTTGCGGGCGAATTCATCGAAGTCGTACCGAGGCCAGCCGTCGTGCTCAGTGACCATCATGCCCGTCAATCCCATACGCTGGGACTCCTCGACGAGCTGCTCGGGGGTCAGGCCGCTGTCGGGGCTGCCCTTTATGGTGTGTATGTGGAGATCAAATACCGATGGCAAAGTTTGTAACGGCTCCTTCGTAGTGGACGTGGATGCGACAGCGCGCCAAAGAGTATATATACCTAAACGTGCAAAGAGGTCAAGAACGAGTATGCCAATCCGCGATTGTCGGCGATGGAACGCGTGCCACGTTGGCGCCATCGGTGCAGTGCCGTCACGCTGGCATAACTAGCGCCCATGGCTCCGTGCTCGTGATTCGGGTTGGCCTCCGTCGGTTCGGCTCTGTTCGCCAGTCTCATACATCGACTCGATAATACTCGAACGTGCATATCGTTTCGAAGCCACAGTCGAGATAGAGTGATATCGCCGATCGATTGTCGGTCTCCACCTCGAGCATCACACGCTGCGATCCTTCAGCGATCAGGGCACGCGCCGTCTCCACAAGGATCTGGCGCCCGTAGCCGCGCCGCTGATGCTCGGGATCGACCCCCAAAGAATTAATGAACTCTCCAGAGCCTCCGGGCGTGTGAAATGCCTCGACGCCTCCGACGGGCATCCCGTCGAGCTCGGCGATGTAGGACTGGCGGTTTGGATCACGGAATCGCTCCACCGTGTTCTGACGTACTTGCCGCGCCTCCGCCGGGTCGTTCCGGAACGCGGCCATCATGATGCGCACGAAGGCGTCGACGTCATACTCGGCCGCTCGCCGGAGCCGCACTGGCCCGCCAGATTGAGGCGGCAAACGAGTAGCATCGAGTTCCATCCGATCCTCCGCGAAGCTGTAGGATGCGCCAACGGCGGCGGCAAACGCCGCGCCCGATACCGCCGCGGCATCGCAGACCAGAAGAAAGCTCACGAAGCCACGTTCTCGCCACTCTTGCCGTGCTGCGGCAAGCAGAGCTCGCCCGATCCCCCTGCGTCGACGATCCGGACGGACCATGCCGCACCCCTCGGCCTCGGACGTCCCGACGAGTTCCAAGCACCCGACCAGGGCGCCATTCTCGTAGCTAAGAAACCGCTCTGCGGGCTCACCCAACTGCAAGGGCGCCTCCACCCCGTCAAGTCGTCTGCAGGCTTCCGCGAGTCGCTCGACCTCGTCGCGATCGGCCTGTAGACCGTCAGCGAAAGT
>DCWO01000096.1 GCA_002328865.1 Dehalococcoidia bacterium UBA2160
CCTGAACGTAGCGCGTCTACCGTTCCGCCACTTCGGCACTGTTCGCGGCCGCGTTCCGGGCCACTTTGGGTGGGCCCGCTTCCGAGGCCTCGCAATGGTGGGCGATCGAGGATTTGAACCTCGGACCTCTCGCGTGTGAGGCGAGCGCTCTAACCACTGAGCTAATCGCCCTCGCGGTTCCTGCAGGTCCCCGCGGTCCAGACCGCTTCGATGCTGGTGCTTCTCAAGCGTGCGCTCTGCCGATTCGTCCGAGCCCGGATGTCGGTCCACGGCGTGGCAACGACAGGGTTCGAACCTGTGACCTAGCGCTTATGAAGCGCCCGCTCTACCGCTGAGCTACGTTGCCACCTTGGTGACACCCTGATCAAATTCTATAGTACGCCTCAATTGAGTGTCAAACCTGATTCGAGGCTGGAGAACGGGCACAACGCCGGTTGCCCCGATCGTCAAATGCGCTGTCGCCGCGTCGGTATCGGTTCGCGACCGAACGGCGCGAGATAAGCTTCCGGCCGCACCTGCGCTCACCCTCGATCTGCTCCCCGCGCTCGAACTCGGTGCAAGCATCCTACGAGATGAACAAGGTTAGGGATCCTCGCCGGTCAATGGGAGCGACCTTCGCAGCCGCCTCGGCATGCTCATGAGAAATCGTCCCCAAGTGGGCGGGTCGGGTCGAGCATCGAGCAGCTCGCCGAGAATCCCGGCGCCCCCGTCCAACAGTGGGCTGCCGTGACCTCCGCAGACGGCGTCGAAGTCCATGCCTGCCAGCCGCTTCAGCGAGTTGCGATAGGCCTGATCGTCGTACCCGAAGAAAGGGACGGACCTGCTGATCCGCGTGCCGTCACTGAATATCGTATCTCCCGAGAACAGCGTCTTGGTCGACTCGTCGAGAAAGCAGACGCTCCCGTCCGTGTGGCCCGGAGTGTGTATGACCCGGATCCCGCCACCGATAGAAAGCAACTCGCCGTCTTGCACAGGAGTGACGATCGGCATCCTCCCCAGAAACGGCATCGGGACAGGCAGAGCGCCGAAGATGCCCATGTAGCCGAGAGTCGAACCGCCTCCTCGTCGACTGCGTGTATCGTCGCCGTGGGCGACGACGGCGGCCCCTGTCTTTTTCGCGACACGGTAGATCCCGCCAGTGTGATCGGGGTGACTGTGAGTCACGAGGATGTGGCTCAGTTCTTCGGGCTTCCGACCTATCGACGCGATGTATCGGAGCACCGTCCTTCCGTGCCACGGTAAACCGGCGTCGACCAGCGCCAGGGTCTCACCCTCGATCAAGTATGCTTTCGACAACTTGACGCCTGGTATTGTGTGTATCCCGGGCAGGATCTCCAACGATTCTTCTCCGGCGCCTGGATCGGAGCGAATGCCAGGCCGATTCCGCTGGCTGATTGTATCCGGTCGTCCCGCCCTCGGTACAGCGCCGGTGTTGTCCAGCGCGTCACGACTGCAGCCAACCATATGCGATTGCCTGTTGTTCAAGCGGGCCTTCGGCGTTACACTTTGTGACACGGCTTCGAAGGAACAACTGGAGGGGATGCCATGGCAACCAAGTACGATTCCGAATCGTTGAGGCTGAAGTCGCTTCGCTATCTGTGGATGCACAACCGCGACTGGGTGCAGATGGCCGAGGACGGCGAGCCGATGATAGCTATGGAAGGCCAGGGAGTCCGGATCATCGACTCGGAAGGCAAGTCGTGGATCGACGTGAACGGCGGTTACAACTCGGTGAACGTTGGCTACGGTCGGCAGGAGATCGTCGACGCTGCTTATGAGCAGATGATGAACCTGGCGTACTATCCAGCAGGCACGGTCAACGTGCCTGCTGTCCAGTTGGCCGAGAAGCTCGCGAGCCTGACCCCTGGATCGCTGAATCGCGTGTTCCCGGTCAGCGGCGGATCCGAGGCGAACGAGACCGCGCTGAAGATCGCCCGCGCTTACCACAAGCGACGCGGAGACAGCGGTCGGTACAAAGTGATCAGCCGGCGCGGTTCCTATCACGGCACCACCGCCGGCGTACTTTGGCTCGGAGGCGTATCTCCTTCGATCCGAGAAGATTTCGATCCGATGTATCCGGGCATGGTCTACGCTCCGCAACCCAACCCGTATCACTGCGAACTCGGGGGCGAGACCCCGTCCGAGTGCGCGGTCAGGTGCGCGGAGGCAATCGAAACGCTCATCCGGTCGCACGGCCCGGAGACCGTAGCAGCCGTGATCGCCGAGCCAATCTCGGCTGCGTCCGGGGCTGCCGTGCCCGGCGACGAGTACTGGCCGATGCTTCGCGACATCTGCGACCGCTACGGAGTCCTGCTGATCGCCGACGAGGTAATCACCGGATTTGGCCGCACTGGCGAGACGTTCGCCGTGGAGCACTGGGACGTGGTCCCCGACATCATGACGGTGGCGAAAGGCATCATCAGCAGCTATCTCCCGCTGGCCGCGACAATCGTGAAATCAGAGGTCGCCGATGCATTTGCGGGCGGAGACAACTACCTTCGCCACGCCCTGACCTTCAGCGGGCACCCGGTGTCGGCCGCGGCGTCGCTTCGAAACATCGAGATCATCGAACAAGAGGGAATGGTCGAGAACGCCAGAGACGTCGGCGCTTACCTGAAAGAGCAACTCGACGGGTTGTCAGGCGACCACCCGATCATCGGCGATGTCAGAGGCATCGGCCTGCTGGCGGCGCTCGAGGTGGTGCAGGATCGTGATACGAAGACGCATTTCCCCGCCGAGGCGGAGATTCCGAAACGCCTCAACGAACGGTTCAAGAAGTATGGCCTGATCCTTCGCACGAGCAACCCCATCATCAGCATTGGACCGCCCATATGCATCACCCGGTCGGAGGTGGACGAGATCGTCCACGGCCTGGATCTGTCGTTGTGGGAGCTCGAGGGCGAGCTTGGGATCGCGCAGTTGGCGTGACGATATTCCTACGATACGTTTTCGATGACCTCACGGACGTGAAGGGAGCGATCATCCGAAATGGTTGACACCGATCAGATAAGACGCAGCGCGCTGGACCACCTGTGGATGAACAACCGTGACTGGGTGCAGATGGCGGAGGAGGGCGGTCCGCAAGTCATCGTTGAAGGCGACGGCATCCGCGTCACCGACACCGACGGCCGCGAGTGGATCGACGCCAACGGTGGTTACGCATCAGTGAACGTCGGCTACGGCCGAACCGAGATAGCCGAGGCGATGCGCGAACAGATGAGCCGGCTCATCTACTTCCCGCAAGGTTCGACCACCGAGCCTCTCGTGAACCTCGCCGCGAAACTGGCCGAGATCACGCCCGGAAACCTGGAACGTAGCTGGCCGGTCACCGGAGGTTCGGAGGCGAACGAGACCGCCATCAAGATCGCCCGCGCCTACCACAAGCGACGGGGCGAGGGAGGGCGCTACAAGATCATCAGCCGCAGAGGTTCGTATCATGGCGCGTTGGGCGCCGTGATGTGGGCCGGCGGGGGTGGCATGCGCGAGGATTATGAGCCGGAGTACCCGGGGATGCTGCTCGCGCCTCAACCCAACCCCTACCGTTGCGAAAAGGGAGGGGCCACGCCATCCGAGTGCGCCGTGCGGTGCGCTCAGGCGATCGAGGATATGATTCAGTTCCACGGTCCGTCCACCGTGGCGGCGGTGCTCGCCGAACCGGTGTCGGCGTCGTCAGCGGCCGTCGTTCCGGGCGACGAGTACTGGCCCCTCGTGCGCCAGATCTGCGACCGATACGGCGTATTGCTGATTGCGGACGAGGTGATCAACGGATTCGGCCGCACCGGCAAGATGTTTGCGTCCGAGCACTGGGGCGTTGTCCCTGACATCATGACCATGGCCAAAGGCCTCACGAGCAGCTATCTGCCTGTCGCCAACGCCATCGTGACGACCGGCGTTGCGGACGCCTTCGCCGGAGAAGACAGTGTGTTCAAGCAATCTCTGACATTCGGCGGACACCCTGTGACCGCCGCCGCGGCTCTCAAGAACATCGAGATCATAGAGTCCGAAAACCTGGTCGGCAATTCCGCCCGAGTCGGGGCATATTTCCTCGAACAACTGGAGTCGCTGCAATCGGACCACCCTATGATCGGCGACGTGCGAGGCATCGGGCTTCTCCTGGGCATCGAATTGGTTCAGGACCGCGACACGAAGATGCCATACCCGCAAGAAGCCGGAGTCAGACCGCGACTGGACCAAGCGTTGCATGACCAAGGCTTGATCCTGCGTTCAGCCGGAGGCAGGACAATCTCCATGGGCCCGCCTCTCTGCATGACCGAAAGCGACGCCGATGAGGTGACCGCCAGGCTGGACCGAGCCATAGGCATCGTCGAGAAAGGACTCCAAACGCCCTAGCAACCGAGCGCTGGCATCCGATATCGTGGTCTTGGGCGGCGTCTGTTAGCCGCCATCTTCCGGACGCGGGTTCTCTCATGACATCACACGCTCACAACTCCGACGCCGCGCGGGCTCAGCGGGTGGCCGTTTTCATCGACGGCAGCAACCTGTATCACAGCTTGGAAGAGAACTGCGGTCGCTACGACGTCGATTTCGGTGCGTTCTCGTCAAAGCTGTGCGCCGGCCGATCGCTTGTGAGAACGTACTATTACAACGTTCTCCGTGATCCGAATCGCAACCCGGGGGCTTACCAAGATCAGCAGAAGTTCCTGACGGCCCTGAACAGCACCCCGTATCTTGAAGTGCGTCTCGGCGGGTCGAAGTTGCGAGGAGACATGGCTGTCGAGAAGGGCGTCGACATCATGATCGCGACGGACATGCTGAAGGCCGGGTGGGACAATCTCTACGACGTCGCCATCCTGGTTAGCGGAGACGGCGATTTCGCGTACGCCGTCCAGACCGTCAAGAACATGGGCAAGCACGTGGAGGTCGCAGCATTTCGACCAAACCTCTCGGCGGAGTTGATGCAAGCGGCCGACGCATTGGAGGCGTTCACGCCCGACTACTTCTCCGATATTTGGACCCGACGGCGAAGCCCCGCACTTGATCGAGACCGCAACACCCCCCCCGAAAACGAAGTTACTCACAGGCATCCACAGAGCCCCAGGCCTCGAGGGCACGACTCAACCGAGCGACTTCGGCGCCAGGATTTCCTGGACGCTTGACGGTGCGATCTCAGCGGCGTGATCGAGCGCCATTCAGCCCAGGCAGCATCCGTCTCGTCCGTTATGGCTGACCGCGATCTGCACCGTCCGACGCCGAAATCGCAAACTCCGGGACGATTCAACTTCCAACGAGCCGATGCATCTGGTATACTCCGCCATGCGATTCCGATAGATTCGCATGGAAGTCGTCCGTTAGCCACTCCAGCCCGCTCGCTTCTGAAAGCGACCTGCGTGCCGGAGAAGTTCGCGTGCGCGATAGCTGCATGTAACTTTCAAGGGGATGGGGTATGCCTGCATACGCAGTTTTAGGCGCTCAGTGGGGTGATGAGGGCAAAGGGAAGATCGTTGATTTTCTGGCGAGAGACGCCAACATTGTCGCGCGCTTCGCTGGTGGCAACAACGCCGGACACACCGTGGTCAACGACCAGGGAACGTTCGGTTTTCATCTGATTCCATGCGGGGTCCTCTGGCCCCAAACTCTCAACCTCATCGGAAACGGCGTCGTTGTCGACCCGGACATTTTGCTTCAAGAGATCGATGAGCTGAGGGAACGAGGCATCGACATTGCCGATCGCATCATACTCAGCGAACGGGCTCACCTGATCATGCCCTGGCACGTAAGGTTGGACGAGCTCGCCGAAATCTCGAGGGGCGAACGCGCGATCGGCACCACCGGCAAAGGCATCGGTCCCGCCTATAGCGACAAGGCCGCCAGAACCGGCGTGCGGGCGGCGGATTTGCTGGACATCGAAGCCCTGCTGCCGCGACTCGATGACATCCTCGAATACAACAACGCCGTGATCACCAAGGTGTTCGACGGAGAGGCAATCGACAGAGATGAAGTCTTCGAGAAGTGTCGCCAGTGGGGCGAGCGGTTGGCGCGGTATATCGGTCCGGTCGAGAAGATCGCCAACCAAGCGTTAGCCGCGGGCCAGCATGTGCTTCTGGAAGGCGCGCAAGGCGTCCTGTTGGACCTGGATCACGGAACCTACCCATTCGTCACATCGTCCAATCCGACCATCGGCGGGGCTTCGGTGGGCATGGGGATCAGCCCTACGCACCTGACGGGCATCACCGGTGTGTTCAAGGCGTACAGCACTCGCGTCGGCTCCGGACCGTTGCCGTCAGAACTGATGGACGAGACCGGAGAGACCATTCGCAACCTGGCGCAGGAGTTCGGGACGACCACCGGCAGGCCTAGGCGCGTCGGCTGGTTTGACGCCGTGGCGGCCAAGTACAGCGCCCTGATCAACGGCTATACGTCGGCAGTGCTCACGCGACTGGACGTGCTGGATGGCTTCGAGTCGGTCAAAATCTGCACGGGCTATGTAACGGACGACGGCGAAGAGATCCCGGACTTTCCAGGCGGCGTCGCCGCACTGGAAAAGTGCCGGCCGGTCTACGAGGTTGTTCCGGGTTGGGACGAGCCCACTGCCAGCGTCCGCCGTTTGGAGGACCTGCCGGCCGAAGCCAGGGCTTATGTCGACCGCATCCAAGAGCTGATCGACTGCCCGATCGACGTCATATCGACCGGACCGCATCGCGACGAAACGATCCTGGTGCGCGCCTTGATTGACGCCTAGCCAACCGGCGCCGGCGTTGAGCCATGGGCATACTTCACAGTAACCCAAACGGGGCAGGTCGCAGACCAGCCCCGTATTCATTTCAGATGTCGTGGATGATCGTGTCTAATCCGGGATCGGCAAATCGACGTGGAACTCGTCCATGAGCGGATCGAACTTGCGCTTGAAGGCATCGTCGGGGCCCCACAGCGGCAGTCTGGTTTCGCCGATGTCGAAACCGGCCCGGTTGACGGCGTACTTGATGGGCACCGGGTTGGTCACCCAAAAAATCGCCTTGAAGAACGGCAGCAACCTTCGGTGTTCGGCGGCCGCGCTCTCGACGTCGCCCTCGAGTATCTTGCCCATCATCGCCTGGATTTGATTGCCGATGATGTGGGCCGCGACGCTGACAACGCCGTAGCCTCCGGTGCACATGATCGAAAACGTCTCGTCGTCGTTGCCGGACCACACCCTGAACCCGTCCGGCGCGCCGTCGATCACCCGCGTGATCTGGACCGGGTCGCTTGACGCCTCTTTGACGCCGACGATGTTGTCGACTTCGGCAAGCCGCAACGTCGTCTCGTCGGTCATGTTCAGCGCTGTTCTGGACGCCACGTTATACAGGATTCCGGGGAGCGAAGTTGACTCGGCTATCGCTTTGAAGTGATGGTACAGGCCTTCTTGCGGAGGCTTGCTGTACGCGGGCACCGTCAACAGTAATGCGTCCGCGCCGACCTTTTCGGCTTCTTGTGACAACTCGATGGACTTGCGGTGGTTGTTGTCCGTGGTGCCGGCGATGACAGCCGCGTCCTCGCCCACCTCTTCTTTGACCTCCGCGAAGAGCCTGATCTTCTCGTCATCGGACATCGACGGCGCTTCGCCCGTCGTTCCGCCGATAACCAGTCCATCGGTTCCGGAGTTTGTCAGCGCCTTGGCGAGCTCGCGCGCCTTAGGATAGTCGATGCCGCCGTCTTCGTCGAAGGGTGTGACCATGGCGGTCAGGAGTCGTCCGATCTCAGCCATGACTTGGTCCTCCTAATTGGGTTAGAGAAGCAGCCCTCGCTCCAGCATTTCCTCGGCGATCTGGATCGCGTTGAGCGCCGCGCCCTTGCGAAGGTTGTCGCACGACAGCCACATCGCGATCCCGTTGTCCAGCGAGAGGTCTGTGCGGATTCGCCCGGCGAACACGTCGTCCTGTCCTTCCGCCTGGATTGGCATAGGATACACGCCTGACTGTGGTTCGTCCACCACGGCAACGCCGGGTGCATTGGCCAGGATTTCAGTGACCTCGCCGGGGCTGATCGGGTCCGCGAACTCGACGTTGACGGCTTCGCAATGACTGACCACAACAGGGACGCGCACGCACGTTGCCGACACCCGCAGGTCCGGAGCGTGCATGATCTTGCGCGTCTCGTTCTGCATCTTCATCTCTTCGGTTGTGTAACCGTTTTCCAGAAACTCCTCGACCTGAGGCAATACGTTGAATGCGATCTGGTGAGGATACACATCGTGGCTCGCCTCGCGACCATCCAAGACCTGGCGCGACTGGGCGATGAGCTCTTCACTGGCGGCGGCGCCGGTGCCGGTGACCGACTGGTAGCTGGCGGCGACCACGCGTCTGACCGCATTGGATTCGTGCAGCGGCTTGAGCGCCATGACCATCGGCGTGGTGGTGCAGTTCGGGCTGGCGATGATCCCATGGTGGTCATCCAGGTCTTCGGGATTCAACTCCGGCACCACGAGAGGCACATTCGGGTCCATTCTGAACGCAGAGCTCTTGTCGATCACGATGGCGCCCTGTTTGGCGGCGACCGGCGCCATCTGGCGGCTGATCGAGCCACTGGCGGAGATGAACACGAAGTCAACCTCGCTCATCAGTTGCTCGGTTGCCTCCTCGACGATCAACTTCTCGCCGCGGACCGTGATCTCCTTGCCGAAGGAGCGAGGGGACGCGCAAAGGCGGATGGTCGAAGCAGGGAAATTTCGCTCTTCGAGGATTTGCAGGAATACTTGCCCGACGGCGCCCGTTGCGCCAATAAGGGCGATTTTGCACTCTTTCATCGCTCGCTCCGGTTGGCTGAATGTTTCCACGTAGATGATAACGCGTGGCACGTTCGGTTTCCAGCGGAGCATGAGCCGTGCGGTCGCAGACGGGTAGGGCGCCGGGCGTGTGGTGGAGAAGGGCTTGGCCGTGAACCGCCAGAGCACCGGTTGTGCCGGTGACAGTGGCGGCCTCGGCCTTCAGGCCGAGCCTGGGAACCAGCCTAACGACCCTACAACCCCATGATCTTGTCGAGGCCTACGGTGAGACCGGTGCGGTTCACCACCTCGCGGACGGCCAAGGTTACGCCCGGCATGAAACTCTCGCGGTTGATGGAATCGTGCTTGATGGTCAACGTTTGGCCAAGAGCGCCGAATACGACCTCGTGGTGGGCCATGAGGCCCGGCATTCGTCTGCTGTGGACGACTACGCCTTCGTAATCGCCGCCTCGCGCGCCAGCGATCAGCTCCTGCTCGGCCTTAGGCGCCTTGAAAGGAGCGGACTGTCCCGCGACTACGGCCCGGGCGATGGCCACGGCAGTGCCGGATGGAGCGTCGATTTTGGCTTCGTGGTGTCCCTCGGTCAGGTCGGCGTACTCGAAGTACTTGGCGGCCAATTCCGCCAGGTGGATCAACAGAACCGCTCCCATGGCGAAATTCGGTGCGATTATGATGCCGACGCTGTTGTCATCGGCAAGCTTGCTGGCCTCGGCGTAATTCTCGTCGGAGAGGCCGGTGGAGCCGACCACCGCGTTAACGTGGTGGGCAGAGGCCGTGCGCAGGACGCTCATCGCGCCCGCTGCGCTGGAGAAGTCCACGACAACCTGTGCGTCCGACAATGCGTCGGCTAACGAGTTGGAGAGTGGGATGTCTCCGGAGCCGTCCGGAAGCGCCAGCATGCCGGGTTGCGCCTGCCCGTCCGCAGCGCCGACGGGTTCCATGTCCGGCGCGTTTGTGACAGCCCTCAGCACCTCTTGCCCCATTCTGCCCAGAGCGCCATGGACCACGACTTTGATTCCAGCCATTGTCGTCCTCCTGTCAGCGTGTCGCGTATGAGCGACTCATAGAGAGGGTCTCGAAAATTCGAGACGATCCCGCGTGCAGCCCAGTGTGGGCGAGCATGGGCCCCAGACACTGCTCCGAGCCAGCACTCGCTGCCGACAAACTCGACCGCGAGCGGGCTCGGAGATAGGTAAATCCTTGTTAGTCTCGGGGTCGACGATCACCGCCGCCACCGCCGCCGGATCGGTAGCCCGGCCTTCCGCCGTCGCCGCCGCCTTGGCGTCCTCTCGGCGGCCCGCCACCGGGGCGTCCGCCACGTCCTCTGGGACCGCCCTGGCCGCCGCGCGGTCCGCGATCGCCGCCACGGTCGAATCCACGGTTGCCGCCTCGGTCGCCGCCCGGCCGACGCTCTGCGCCGGCTGGTTGCCCTTCGCCGTCCTCATTGTCGCCGCGAAGAAGCGCCCTGCGTGAGAGCCTGATCCTGCCGCCTTGTTCGACTTCGGTGACAATCACCGTGATGTCGTCGCCGACGTTTACCTCGTCCTCAACCGTGGGGACGTGGTAATCGGCGAGTTCGCTGATGTGCACCATGCCGTCTCGGCCCGGCAGGATCTGGACGAACGCGCCAAAGCCCGTGGTCTTTACGACCTTGCCGGTGTAAATTTCGCCGACCTCGACGTCTCGAGTCAGGTCCTTGATCATCTTGATGGCCTGCGCCGCGGCTTCGCCGTCGGCAGAGCCGATTATCACGGCGCCGTCGTCTTGGATGTCGATCGTCGCCTTGGTTTCTTCGACGATGCTGCGGATCATCTTGCCGCCCGGGCCGATGACCGCGCCGATCTTGTCGACAGGGATGTGGATAGTCTCCATCCTTGGTGCGTAAGGGCTCATCTCCGAGCGAACCTCGGGCATGCACTCTTGGATCTTGTCGAGCAGCGCGTACCGGGCTTCTTTGGCCTGTGCCAGCGCATCCCTGATCATGTCGAAGTTGATGCTCTTCACCTTGATGTCGAGCTGGATCGCCGTGATGCCGTCTCGGGATCCGGCGACTTTGAAGTCCATGTCGCCCAGATGGTCCTCAAGGCCCTGGATATCGGTCATGGTGACGTACTTACCGTCATCTCCGACGACCAAACCGACCGAGATGCCCGCGACAGGCGCGGTGATTGGCACGCCGGCGTCCATCAGAGCCAGCGTCGACGCGCATACCGTGCCCATCGAGGTCGAGCCGTTTGAGCTCAGGCATTCGGCGACGACTCGGATGGTGTACGGGAAATCGTCGTGATTCGGAAGAATGGACGTCAAAGCTCGCTGAGCAAGGGCGCCGTGACCGATCTCGCGCCGGCCGGGGCCGCCCATCCGGCGCGCCTCGCCGACGGAGTACGGCGGAAAATTGTAGTGCATCAGGAAGCTTCTGGACTCTTCAGGGCTCAATGTGTCGATCTTCTGAGCGTCGCCGACGGAGCCGAGCGTGCACACTGCCAACACCTGGGTCTCGCCGCGGGAGAACAACCCCGTGCCGTGTGTCCGGGGCAGCAGGCTGACCTCTGCGTCCAGCGACCGGATCTCGCGCAGGCCTCGTCCGTCGGGACGGGACCCGTCGTTGAGGATGCGGTGTCTGAACGCCTCGTCAAGCGCGGTCTCGAAAGCGCCTGAGATGGTCCGGGAGTCGTAATCTTCTTCGAATGTCTCGCCCATCTCCGATTTGAGGGTGGCGGTGGCCACTTTGCTCTCGCCGTTGGGCAGAGCAAGCGCGGCGCCCAGGCGGTCGCCCAACGCGTCGGCCACTTTGCCCTCCAGTTCGGGATCGTACCCTCGGTTGACGTAATCGGCCTTGGCCTTGCCCACTGCGCTTGCCGCCTCTTCTTGCAGCGCAATGACCTCGAGGTTGGCTTCCTGCGCCAGCTTGATGGCCTCGAGAACCGTGTCTTCGGAGACCTCAGACGCGCCTGCCTCCATCATGACCACACCGTCTTTGGCGCCAGCGACGATAAGGTCGAGGTGGCTTTGATCGATCTCTTCGAAGGTGGGGTTGATGATGAACTCGCCGTCGACGTATCCGACTCGAACGGCGCTAATCGGGCCTTCGAAAGGAATGTCGGAAATCGTGAGCGCCGCAGAGGCGCCGGTGAGAACGAGGGTGTCGAGAGGGGTCTCCATGTCTGTCGAGAGCGGTGTGATGACGATTTGGACTTCGTTCCGGAAGCCCTTCGGAAAGAGAGGCCTGATCGGCCGGTCTGTCATTCGCGCGATCAACACCGAATCCGTGCTGGGTCTTCCTTCGCGTCGGAAGAAGCTCCCGGGAATCTTCCCCCGGGCGTACAGCCTCTCTTCCAGGTCCACGGTGAGCGGGAAGAAATCTATGCCTTCCCTCGGGTTCGCCATGGTGACCGCCACCAATATGACGTTGTCGCCGCTGGTTACGAGTACCGATCCGTTGGCCTGCTGTGCTAGTTTCCCTGTCTGAAACGATATGGCCCCACGGCCAACGTTACGTTCAAAATTGGATGTCATGAAATACAATGCCTCCTGGGCGGGACCAAAGGGAAAGAAGAAAGCACCCTGGCGGGTGCTGGGTGGCTCGAAGTTATCTTCTGAGGCCGAGCCTCGAAATCAATGTCCGGTATCGCGCGACGTCTTGGGCGTTGAGGTAACGGAGCAGACGCCGTCGCCTTCCGACCATCTTCAGGAGTCCACGCCTGGTGGACTCGTCGTGCTTGTTCTCGCGCAGATGCTGCGTGAGCCGGAGGATTCTCGCCGTAAGTACGGCCACTTGTGTCTCAGTTGAGCCTGTATCGCCGTCGTGGGTCTGATATTCAGCGATTATGGCTTGCTTTTCAGCGTTGTCCAAGCCCGTCTCCTCGGGTCCCTGTTACTTTTTTTCTCTCTTCTTTCTTCGCGGCAATTGTAGCACGCGCCGAATCGCAGCCGCAAATTGACTTCGGCGGTTAAACGGAACCTGCACGGTGTCAGGCGTCGGCGCCTGCCTGGCCGGCGCCTTGCTCCGAGATGATCTTTTCGGCGTCGTCAAGGGCGTCAAGCAGCCTGCGCAGCGCTTTTTGGGCGATGAGATCCAGCCCCATTCCGCACCCGTGATTGTCGAACGACGCTATCAGCGATTCGATATCCTGACGTTCTTCGACGCTGAGTAGCTGTCCGTCTGCCATGTGAACGTCCTATCCGGGTGTTCCGACTCGCGGAATCGTCATACGGATCGCACCGTGAACTGATGGATGCTTGTGGTTCGACAAGGCCGCCACGAACGGGGGAAAACACTCCACTCCGTTCGCCCTGAGCCTGTCGAAGGGTCCCTGCTTGCAGCCTATCCTCATTCGTAGCACACTACGCGAAATCGTTCAGGAACGAGGTCACCGCCTGCTCGAACCCGGAGGGGTTGTCGCCCATGACCAGGTGGCCCGCGCCTTCGACAGTGGCCAGCCGGCCGTTCGGTATACGCTCGTGCATCGCGCCCGCGGTTTCGAGCGCGATGATGTCGCTGTCAGCGCCCTTCACCACAAGAGTCGGGCATTGCAGGGATTCGAGGTATCCCCAGAGCCGTTCGGCCATGGCAGGGTCCTGTTGCATCCGGCGGTTGGACGATCGAAGAGCTTTGTCGTACTTCCACGTCCAGTTCCCGTTCGAGAGCTGTTTCAGGTTGTGAAGTATGCTGCCCCGGACCTGGACCGGGTCTCGACGCGGATTGTAGCTGACGACCCTCTGAACGAACGCGTCCACCGACTCGAGCTCGTCGTCTTGCTGCACGAACTGGCGGATGTTCTGCGATCCGGTTGACATGTTCTGAGGTCCAGCGTCGACGATAACCAGGGCGCGAATCTGTTCGGGGTGGTTGGCGGCGAACGTGAACGAGTTCCGGCCTCCCATCGAAAGACCCATTAGAACGAAGTTATCGAGTCCGATGCCCTCGACGACGGCGTTGATGTCGGCTTGTTGCGTCTCGGGCGAGTAGTCGCCGTCGGGCGCCCAATCGGAGTCGCCGTGCCCCCGTTGGTCGAGGGCGATAACGTGAAATCGATCGGCGAAGCCCAGCGCCACGAAGTCCCAGGAGTGGCATGTCTGGGCGAACCCATGGAGGACGAGCATGTCTGGGTTGCCGGGGTCGCCCCACTCCTGATAGTGGAACTTCATGTTGTTGGCTTCAACGAACTTGTCCTTGGCCACGAACTCCTGCGCGAAGGTGACGCCCGCCGCGCGGGCCGCGTCGTACAAGGACAGTCCGGTCTGTGAACTCAAAGTTTCGCCTCCATGGCCGGCATGATTGTCTGACATTCTCGATTGCGGTGTGTTCGTGATCATGTGCCCGGCTAGACAGGGGGCCTCCGAGTGTGCCACTCCGTCGCCTGCTCGTAGGCATGAGCCGCACGCAGGGCAGTCGAATCATCGAACGGGCGGGCGGCGATCTGGAGTCCGATTGGCATGCTTGCGCTGGTAAACCCGCACGGAACTGACACCGTTGGGTAGCCGCAGATGTTGAAAGGCCGGGTAAGCCTCGACATCAAGGACAGGATGTTCTCGGTGCGCCCTCCCACGTCGACCACTGATTCGTCGATGCCGGGAGCTCCGGTGACCGTCGTGGGCGCCACGAGCACGTCGAAGCCCGTCATCGTTTCGGCCAGCTCGCGGTTGAACGCGGTGCGAGCTCGCTGCGCTTTGATGTAGCTGACGGCGGGCGTTAGCGTCCCAGCGTGGAGACGACCACGAACGTCTGCGCCTATGCGTTCAGGCTCTTCCTTCAGATGAGTCGCGTGCACCTCAGCGGCCTCCGTCATCAAGATCGTGGAAGAGATCGCCAGGGAGTGATTGAGCACCGGAATCGAGACTCGCTCGACGGACGCTCCCAATTCGGTCAGCACTCCCGTGGCTCGCTCGACCGCCTCGCTGACCTCGGGGTCGATGACGTCGTAGAAGAAATCCTCGGGCACGCCGACTCTCAGGCCTCGGACACCGGTGTCGAGGCCGGCAGTGAAGTCTTCGTCCGGCCCGACAGTCGAGGACTGATCGCGAGGATCGTGGCCTGCAATCACGTTCATGATGAGCGCCGAGTCCCGGACCGCGCGCGTCATCGGGCCGACCGTGTCCAGCGTCCATGCCAGCGGGTACACGCCGTGCCTGCTGACCCGTCCGAACGTGGGCTTGAACCCGACGATTCCACACAGGCCGGAGGGGATGCGTATCGATCCGCCGGTGTCGCTTCCGAGCGCGCCCATGCACTGCCCGGCGGCCACTGCGGCGCCTGACCCGCCGCTGGATCCGCCTGTGACACGATTCGTGTTCCAAGGATTGCGGGCTGGTCCGTAGTGCGGATTCGTGCTGGTCGATCCCAGCGCGAACTCGTGCATCTGCAGCTTGCCGATAATGATCGCCCCGCCGTCTCTGAATCGCTCGGTGACGGCTGCATCGTAGTCGGGAACGAAATCGCGCAGAATCTCGGAGCCGACAGTGGTGCGAATTCCTTTCGTGTAGTAGAGGTCTTTGAGTCCGATGGGGATGCCGTGTAGCGGCCCTCGGGAGCGGCCGGACCGGATCTCGGCTTCCGCTCGCCTGGCCTCTTCGACGGCCTCGTCAGAGAGCAGTGTGATGAACGAATTAAGCTGGGGCTGGGTTTTCTCGATTCGTTCAAGGTGAGCTTGGATGAGTTCGACTGGAGAGAGCTGGCCTTGTGCGATGCTTTCTGCAGCTTCGGCGATGGTGAGGCGGCAAAGTTCCTGACCGGTCATCGGCGATCGGCCTGAGGTCGAGCACGAAAGATCGGGGCGGGCTCGACGTCGTGGAGATCGAGAGCATCCAGAGAGATCATGTCTTTGGCCAACGCCTGGAGGCCGGCCACCAGATCGGCGCTCTCCTGCTCGGACAGAGGGACTCCCACGGCCTCAGCCATGGCTTGAACGGTTTGGACAGATGAGTCTTGGCTAGCCACAAATTCACTGAGCACAGGATTATCGCCACGTAGGGCGACTGGACGGCCACACTCCCGAAGCATCGTTTGCGACGATGTGCGGTTACAACAGCCCTATTTACTACACCTTGGCGCGAATCCTGTCAACAGCGGAGAAGTTCATGGTCGGGTTGTGCCGCCCCCGACGGGAGTCGGCGGCGGTGCGTCCGCCGCCAGCGCGTCGGCCAGCAAATCGAGCGCCTCACCGACGACCGCAGTGCCCTCGCCAATGATCCATAGAATCGCTGGGCCGATGCGGCCCATGAAAACGGTCTCTTCGGGCGCGATCCAACGACGGCTGGATTGGTCGCCTTCCGACACTACTCCGTCAACGCCCTGGTATTTGACGCCCATGAACACTTGATACGAGTCCATGAACTCTGCGGCGTTCGGGAACGTGTCCCATCGGATCATCGAGACGAACAGGCGCTCTCCCAGCGGGCCGTTGAGCAATGAGTACCGGTCCCCGCCCCATCCGTCCATGGCGTCGGCGGCTTGTGACGAATCCAGGTACTCTTCCAAGTAGGCTTTGAGCAGGAATTCGCCCATCGCGTCGGAGACCACCTCGTTCCAACCTCGGCCCAGGTCGGGGGAGATGTCCGGTAAAGTGGTCAAATGTGGTTCCTCGCCTTCGAGGTACCTCTCCGGATGAAGCACCTGCTCCGTTGAGATCGGCGGGTTTGTGTAAGCCGCGTTGACGGCGTCCCACCCGTCCGCGCCGAAAAGCTCGGCCACGAAGTCCGCGCCTTCGCGGACAGGGAACAGCACGGTCTCCACGACGATGCGGGGCGCCTTCATCAGCTCGGAATCGGGTATGGGCTCTCGCACGATGCGGGCTTCGTCGCTGGTCAGAACCGTGGCGATGAAGCAACGCGTCGCGATTGTCCTTGCGCCCACCTGACCTGTCTGCGACGCGATCTGGTTTCCGGCTACAGCGTGGTGATTGGGCGCGACTGCAGCAGGCTCAAGGTATCGCCTTCGAACGCGAATTCGATGTCCTGAGGAGCGCCGTAGCTTGCTTCGAGGGTGCTTGCTATCTCGCAGAGTGACGTTATCTGTTCCGCGGACAGCGATCTGGCCCGAGCCTTGGCCGATGGCAACGCGACTTGCTTTGTCCCTTGATTCCCGTCCCGGACGACCATGAGATCCTTGTTTGCGACCTGAAATTCGGTGACCGCCAGGTTCTCTTTCGATACGACGATGTGATCGGGATTGACGATTCCGGAGACGACCGCCTCCCCAAGGCCCCAGCACGAGTTGATGACGATCTCGGTCGCGTCGGCCGTGACGGGATTGACCGTAAACGCAACACCGGAAACCGTGGGGTCCAACATATGCTGCACCACCACGGGCATCGCCACGTCGTGGTGGGCTATGTTTTGCGCCTCCCGGTACATGATCGCGTGCACACTCCACAGCGAGGCCCAGCAATTCAAGACGGCTCGCAGCATGTCTTGCTCGGACCCGACGTTGAGGTACGTGTCGTGTTGGTCGGCGAAGCTGGCGCCGGGCAGGTCTTCGGCGGTGGCTGATGATCTGACGGAGACCGGTTTCGGGTCCGACGCGGCAGCAGTCAGCGTCCGGTAGGCGTTCCGCGCTTCTTCCACGACCTCCGCTGGCAGCGGCGCCTCGGTGATCATCGTCTGTATTCGGGCGGAAACGGATGCCTGCGCGGCGTAATCTGATGGGTCGCGGCCAGCCAACTCGGCGGCTATTGCTGATTCGAGCCCGGACGTGGCGAGGCGGTCGCGATAAGCTTGGGCAGTCAACGTGTGTCCGGGCGGGACGGGCATCCCAGACGCTGCCATGCGCGACAAGCTCGCAGCTTTGCCGCCGACTACGTCGACGTCAGTGGTCTCGCCGAAGCGGCTAACATACCGATATGTCGTGTGATCGTTCAAAATGGGCAATTCCTGTCTGTCGCGCCACGCTGAATTCGACCGCGTCGGGCCTAATCGGAGGCGCTGCGAGCGGACGCGGCTTCAGCGGGGCGACTTGGGGGGACTCGCTCTGCCGGCGGACCTTGTTCCGCTTCTTGAAGGAGCGTACCGATGTTGCGCAACTTCTTGTTGACGGCCGCTGGGCCGATGGCGAAACCGCTGACCAGTAATCCGCCAATCGCGATAGCCCAAGGAACGCTATCGAGTGCGTCGCCCAGGATCCCGGCCCAGAGCGCGCCAAGAGGCATTATGCTCCATGTCATCCCGTAGAAGCCCATAACTCGACCTCTCATGTGATTAGGAACAAGGATTTGAAGGGAGCTCATTATGGAAATCATGTAAGTCGAGCTGGAGATGCCCATCACCACCATGAAGACCATCGTTAAACCGTAGTTGTGGAAGTATTTGGCAGTCAGGGCGAATGCAGCCACGGATAGGCCGAATACGACGGCGCCCCCGATTATGAGGTAGCCTCGTCGGACAAAGGAGGCTTTCGTCCCCAGGACGATCGTCACTCCTAGCGCACCGATCCCTCCGACGCTCATTAGCAAGCCTTGGTCCTCTGCTCCGACCTTGAGGATGTCGACCGTGAACACCGGCATCATCATGATGTAGGCCATGCCGAAGAAGCTGTTGAAGAAGGTCATGCCGATCAAGAACCAGAAGACGCTGTTGCCGCCGATGAACTTCAGCCCATCAAACATGTCCTGAAAGGCGTTGCCACGCGACCCACGCTCGATCTTGGGAATGTGGAGCCAGAACATGACCATTGCCATGACAACGAATCCTGAGCCGGCCAGGTAGAAAGCAGCCGCCGTGTCTATGGCGCCGATTATTACTCCGGCGACCGTCGGAGCCACGATGCGGGTGCCTTGCCAGATCGCCGAGTTGAGCGCCACGGCGCTGACCATGACCGTTCGGTCTATGAGGTGGGGGTAGAGAGCCTGCCGGGCAGGTTGGTCGAAGGCGTTGGTGGCCCCGCTGACCAGAGCTATGGCTAGGATGTGCCAAACCTCGATGCGTCCCGTTAACGTCAGAGTCCCCAGGAGGAAGATAAGGGAGGCGGTCACGAGCTGAGTCACGATGATCAGCTTGCGCTTGTCCAGTCTGTCGGCGAAAACGCCGCCGAACAGGTTCAACGCGATAGACGGGATGGCGTTGGCGGATGCCACAAATCCCAGTTTAACGTACGACCCTGTCAGTTCGTAGGTGAGCCATATCTGGCCGAAGGTCAAGACCTGAAATCCGCCGACTGACGCGAGCGTCCCTAACCAGTACGCTCGGTAGGCGGGATACCGGAATGCAGGCGGCATTTGAAGGAAACGTCGCCTCTGCGGGCCTTCTGTCTGTGTCGCCTGGCTCAAGTGCGAAACCGGATCGCGGTGATGCGCATGCGGGGCCGGATCAGTCCTTGAGAGGGATTCTGCCCCAGCCGACAGAACTGGCGTCGGTGGATAGGTTCTTCTCTTGGATAACGTCCCGGATGTGAAGCAGCGTGGCGTTGACCTCGTCGGTCACGTAAACCCAATCCGGTTCCTCAGGAAACCAGTAGGGAGATGTGATCCTGACGACTTTGCCTTCGTCTGCGTTCAGATAGATGCCGAATTTGGATACGTGCGGTAGCATATGTCACTCCTGTGGCAGATAAGTTAGCACAAGCGCCCCGCCTGTTCAACGTTTGTGTGTCACAGGGTTGAGTTTTGCACGCGAAAGTGCTCTGGACGTTTAGGCCAAGCCTGCCGAGGTGCTCAGCGTGAAGACCGAGGCCACCAGTGCTCTGAGCGTTTACGCCCAAGCCCGCCGCATACCCAGCGCTACTCTACGGTCACCGATTTGGCCAGGTTGCGCGGCTTGTCGACGTCCGTTCCGCGCCACACGGCGATGTGGTATGCGAGGAGTTGCATGGGCACGGCCATGAGCATCGGGTTGATGAGCTCCGATGCTTGCGGAACGTAGAGCACGTGGTCGGCCCTCTCGGCGATGTCAGTGTCTCCCTCCGAGGCCACGGCGATGACGGTTCCGCCCCTTGCCTTCACTTCGTTGATGTTGCTGAGCATCTTGTCGTGAAGAGCGTCCGAGGGGATCAAGGCCACGACAGGCATGTTTTCGTCGATCAACGAAATCGGCCCATGTTTCATTTCGCCGGCCGGATAACCCTCGGCGTGGATGTAGCTGATCTCTTTGAGCTTGATTGCGCCTTCCATGGCCAGAGGGAAGTTTATGCCTCTGCCAAGGTAGAGGAAGTCGGCGCGCCGTCCGAACTCCTGCGCCAGGGCCTTGTACTGCGTCTCGTTGGTCAGCATCGCGCCGATCATGTCCGGGAGTCGGGCCAGCTCGGAAACCAGCTTTCGGCGTCTGGCCGGGTCCAAGACGCCTCGGCGGGCGCCGAGATGGATGGCGAGCAAGTACAGCGCGGTCAACGAGGACATGAAAGTCTTGGACGATGCGACGGCCACCTCTAAGCCGGCGCGTATCTGCAAGGTGCTGTCAGCGATGCGCGTCGTCTGAGTGCCGGGATAGTTGCATAGGGTGATCTGCAGGGCGCCCTTGTTCATTGCCTCTTCCATGGCCGCGAGAGTATCGGCTGTCTCGCCCGATTGGCTTATGGAGACAACGAGTGTGCGGTCATCGATAACCGGGTCCCTGTATCGGAACTCCGACGAGTTGTCGTACTCGGACGGGATGCGCGCGAGCGCTTCCATCCATGTCCTGCCGACCATGGCGGCGTGCAGGCTCGTGCCCATGCCAACGAACACAACCCTGTCGATTTGAGCCACTTGCTCGTCGGAAAGCAGGACTTCGTCGAACGGCACGGTGGCGTCGTCGAACACGATCCGACCCCGGAGTGCATTGATGACCGCCTCGGGTTGCTCGTGGATCTCTTTGAGCATGAAGTGCGGGTATTCGCCAATCGAAGCGGACAATGAGTCGTAGGCCACGTGCATCGTGCTCTTAGTCACGGGGCCGCCGTCCAGGTCGAAGTATTCGACGTCATGCTCGTCGAGCGCTGCCATCTCCCCTCCGGCCAGATACGCGACGTCCCGCGTATGGGGCAGAAGAGCGGGCAGGTCGCTGGCTAGGAGGTGCTCGCCCTCGCCGTATCCGACGACCAAACCCCCTGCGTTGCCCAGCCGGAACGCAACCAGCTTGCCCGGGTCGCGGGCCGAGATCGCCACGACGGCGTTGGCGCCTTTGATTCGCCGAGCGGTCTTACGTACGGCGTCGTGCAAGGAGTACTCTTGCGCTAGGTAGGACTCGATCAGATGCGGGATGCACTCGGCGTCGGTCTGTGACGAGAATTCATGCCCGGTTTCGATCAACTCTCTTTTTATCTCGAGGTAATTCTCGACGATGCCGTTGTGAACAACGATGATTTCGTTGTTGCAGTCGGCATGGGGATGGGCGTTGAAATCGGTGGGGCCGCCGTGAGTCGCCCATCTGGTGTGGCCTATTCCGGAGACGCCTTTGGGGAGTCCGTTGCTCAACGCGTTGTGAAGGTTAGTCAGCTTGCCTGACTTCTTGTGGACCGCCAGACGCTGATCAGGGTCCAGCACGGCGATGCCGGCGCTGTCGTAGCCGCGATATTCCAGCGCCGCGAGGCCCTCGAGTATGATCGGGGCTGCCTGCCTGCTCCCGGAGTATCCGATGATTCCGCACATTTGTCGCCTCTCAGCCGCAGCAGCGCCCGTTGATTTCGTTAAGCGTGCCCATCATGGTCCGCGTGAAAATCGACATCACCGGCCTGGCTGGGCGCTCAGATCGGAACCGGTCCGACAGAAAGTGGCTGCGAATCCAATCTAACCCAGATTGCCGACGATTTCAACGCCGTTCGTGGCCTCGCCCCGACAGGTATCGTCAGTCGGACGCCCTTGTGTAGACGCCGTGGTACTCTTCCGGCAGAAGGTCTGTGATCTTGTGCATCACCATAGTCATCATCGATTCCATGACGTCTTTACCAGGTTTCCCCTCGATGTCGGGCAAAGAGAACGGCTCACCGATGTTGACCCGAATCCGTCCCGTCGGGTTCAGCACTCGAAAAATCGAGCCGAGGCGCTCCGTCCCGGTGATTCCAACGGGCAGAATCGGAGCTTTGGTGCGCATTACTAGATTGGCTACCCCGGATTTCGCCTGGATGAGGCGCCCATGGTTCCTGGTGCCTTCCGGGAACAGCACGATCACGCCTCCCGACTTGATCTGATCCAGCGTCCATCGGTAGGCGCTGACATCCACGCCCTCGCGGTTCACCGGGAAGGCGCCGTACGATCTGAGAAACCATTCGGCCACTCGCAATTTGAACAGGCCGTCTTTGGCCAGAAACCTGATCCTTCGCGATATGCTGACCGCGAGAAGCGAAGGGTCCATATTGCTCATGTGGTTGGCGACAATCACGAGTGGACCCGTCGGAGGGACGTTCTCGGCGCCTGTGACCTTCCAGTCGCCGAATATCCGAAGCGTGCCCTTCTGAAGGAAGTTGCACAGAGGGTAAACGCCTTCCATCACGCCGCTCCAGCGTGGTCGATCACGGAGGCCACGACCTGTTCGAGCCCAAGACCGTCAGTATCTATGATCAGAGCGTCGTCAGCGGGCATCAAAGGCGAATCGTCTCTCTCGCTGTCGATCCTGTCGCGCCTGAGCAGGTCTTCGAGTACACGTTCCAGGTTCGGCGACTGCCCCGACTGCTCCATTTCGAGGCATCGCCTCTGCGCGCGAACCTCCGGAGACGCGTCGAGGTAAACCTTGACCCTGGCATCGTGAAGAACCACCGTGCCAATGTCCCGTCCCACCATCACGATCGGGCCTTGTGTGGCTATCCGTCGCTGTTGAGGGACGACTGCCGCCCTAACTCCGGATACCGCTGAAACCTTGGAGACGGCACGATCCACCTCCGGACTTCTGAGCTCGTCAGTTACGTCAACTCCCTCTACCAACCACCGGTCGCCATCCGGACCCCCGACGAGCTCGATATCTATGTGCTCCGCAAGGTCGGTCAATCTCGAGTCGTGATCGAGGTCCAACTGTAGTCTGAGAGCCTCGAGGGTGACGGCCCTATACGTGCCGCCTGTGTCCAGGAACCGGCAGCCGAGCCGTCGGGCGACCTCTTTCCCGACCGCGGTTTTGCCCGATGCAACGGGCCCGTCGATAGCTATGGCAATGGATGCAGACAAACCTAAGCGCCTACCTTTTCTGGCTGCGACGAAGGCCGCCAGGGGCAGACGGCGGCAAAGCGTCTCGTCAATTCGCACGATTGGATTATAGGGACGGAGCGATGGCTAGGCAACAAACGGCAGCCCCGGCGCACACGTTCGACGCTCGCAACGAAGTCCACGATCCCAGGTTGGGACGATATTTGAGGCAACTATGCTAGGATCGCCAACCGACTTATGAATCTGGACTGAACGCGCCTCTGACCTGCTCCTTGAAATCCGGCTCGTGCCCGATTGCCCTTCCCTGGCGAATGAGAGTCTCAGGGATCGGCGCCGGCGGCGGGCTGTGGTTCACGGGCGCGTAGCCGATGATCCCGGCTTGCTCCAGGTCCGCTACTTGAGCCTCGGTCTTCCCCAGCACCTCGGCCAGCGTCCACCGATTGTGCTCCCCGAGCAACGGGGCTGGGCGTCTGATGCTCCCGGGCGTTTCGGAGAACACCCACGGCCTGGTGGTGTATGGAAGAGGCGGCATGCCCGTGGAAGGGTCGTGATTGACAACCTCGTAGTAGCCTCGCTCCGCCAGATGGGGATCGAAGAGCAATTCCTTGCCGTCGAGCACCGCTCCTGCGGGCACACGCCGCGACTGCAGGACGCGTTCAAGCTCTCGATGCTCCCACGCGACTGTTTGTTGGCCGATCAGTCGGTCGAGTTCGAGCCGGTTCTGCCAGCGTGACTGCGAATCGACGAATCTCTCGTCTCGGGCCCATTCGGGGTCGCCCAGAGTCACGCACAGCGCCCGCCAATGGGCGTCGGTGGGCGCTGAGATGGCGATCCAACGATCCTCGCCAGAGCATCGATAGCATCCTTGCGGCGCGAATCCGCGCGCCTGGTTGCCCAGGCGCTCCATCATTCTGCCGTTGACCGCGTAATCCATCAGAACCTCGGGCGCGACCGCGCTCATCGTTTGAGTCTGCGAGACGTCGATGAATTGTCCCTGGCCGGTTCGAGCCCGCACTGCCAGCGCGGCCGCGACGGCGAAGACCGTGTGCTCGGCGGCCGTGTAGTCGGCATAGGGGATCTCCGGAAGCATCGGCGGCCCGCCCTCGTATCCGGTCGCGTGTGCCAATCCTGACGCGGCCTCCGTTCCATATCCGATCGCGCCGAAGTTGCTCCACGGCCCGGAATATCCGTAGCCTGTGGAAGACACCATGATGATGTCCGGCCTAATCGCTCGCAGGTCTTCGTACTCAAGCCCAAAATTGCGAACGACCCTGGGTGTGAAATTCTCGGCGAACACGTCGCTGACGGCGATCAGTTCCCGCAACGTTCCTTGAGCCTCGGTCGTGGTCATGTCCAGGGTCAAGCTCATTTTGTTGCGGTTCTGATCGTAGAAGTTGACCGCCCTGTTCCAGTACTCGCCCGAAGAGTCGTGGTCGTAGAACGAGTTGGCGCGGTAGTTGTCCAGCCGTCCGCACGACTCGATCCGGATCACCTGAGCGCCCATGTCTGAAAGCAGTTTGACGGCGAACGGAACCGCGATGAGTTGCCCCAACTCGACGATTCGAACGCCTTGTAATGGAAGCACTGCCGTCATATCACACCCGCCGCCGCGAGCCGGGCCAGCTCCGCTTTCGAGTAGCCAAGACGATTGCCGTAGATCTCGGAATTGTGTTGGCCGAGGGTCGGCGCGGAGGACGATGCTCGCCACGGCGTCTCACTCATGTTGAACGGAGCGCCCGGATAGGTGTGCAGCCCCGCGACGGGGTGGTCGATGTCGACGAAATACCCTCTCGATTCGTACTGCGGGTTATTCAACGCCTCTTTGCCGTCTTGCACGACGCCGTAGATGAGTCGTCGCTGCTTGTGAGCCTCGTAGAACAAGTCGAACTTCTTCCAGCCCGCGAACGTGGACGACAGTATCTCTTGTAGCTCGTCCGCGTGCTCCTCGCGCCCCTCTGGAGTTGCGAACCTGTCTTCTTTCAACTCAGGGGCGTTCAGGAAATCCGCGGTGGCGCACCAGTCAACGCCCCCAAAAGCGATGGGCATGATGTAGCCGTCGCTCGTCTCCACCGGACCTCGCGGCATCTCGCTGGTTGTTTTGGGCTGACGCCACTTGACGATTCCGTAATTCGCGAACGCGCTCGTGGTGTCTCGCACGGCCGAGGTGATAGACTCCTGGATGGAGACGTCGACCAACTGGCCCTGGCCCGTGAGAAGACGGTGCAAGATGGCGATGGCCGCTCCGGAGGCCGCGTTGGTTCCGGCCTTGTACTGGGCCTGATCGAGGGCATGCTTGAGCGGTTCGCGTTCGTTCAGCCCGAAGATGTACAGGATGCCCCCGAGAGCGTATTCGACGATGTCCGTCGCCTCGTAGTCGCGGTACGGTCCCGATTGACCGAAACTGGATATCGAAACCATGACCAGCGACGGATTTTCTTTCCGAAGGTGTTCGTAACCCAATCCCAGCGATGGGAGGAAAGTCGGTCTGAAACTCTCGACGACGACGTCAGACTCGGCGACCAACTCTTCGAGGATGCGCTGCCCGGCGGGGGATTTCAGATTCAACGTGACCGAACGCTTTGACGTATTGAGGTAGAGGAAAGGCAGGCCCTTGTCGGGGTGAGCGTCGTCATCGACGAATGGGCCCTGGTTTCGCGCCGGGTCTCCGGCGCCTGGCCGCTCAACCTTTATGACGTCCGCTCCGAAATCGGCCAGGAGCTTTGTGCAGTACGGCCCGGCGATGTGGTGAGTTAGGTCCAAAACCCGCGTGCCTTCTAAGGCTGATCCGTCCAATGGCTGTCTCCCGATTTCGTTTCGTCTGAACGTCGTAGCGTCGATTATACAAGCGGCGACCGGTTGTTGAAAGGAACATGACGTGACCAAACTGTCCATGGGCGTGATTGCAGACGACTTGACCGGAGCGATGGATACGGCGGGCGCGTTCGCATCGAAAGGCCAGCGAGTTCGGGTGATGTGCAAAACGATCTCCCGCCCGTCGCTGCTGACCGGCGTCGGCGTGGCCTGCATCAACACACAAACGCGGAACGTAGACCCAGCGTTCGCGTTGGCGCCGGTGCGACACGCTGCCAAAGACCTCGTTGATGCGGGCTTCGGCACGTTCTACAAGAAGATCGACTCGACCGGCCGGGGCAACCTGGCAGCGGAATTCACCGCCATGTTGGAGACGACCGAGGCGGTCGCGATCATCGTTTGCCCTGCCTTCCCGAGACTGGGAAGAACCGTTGTGGACGGGCGTGTGCTAGTTCACGGCCGCCCTGTACAGCACACAACGGAAGGTCAAGACGCTCTCGCGCCGGTAACGTCCGGGAACCTGGTCGAGCTGCTCACCGCGGAAGGCGAGCTGACGGCGGCATCTGTCGGCCGCTCGATTGTCGACGCCGGTCCTGGGACGATCGCCGCCGAAATCAAAGCACAGGCGGACAAAGGACACAACGTAGTCGTTGTTGACGCTGTGACTGACGGGCATCTGGATTCGTTAGCCGATGCGTCCCATGAGTTTCCGGGATTCGTGCTGGCAGGATCGGCGGGCCTCGCCTACGCCATCGCGGGCGGGATGGGCGGTTCCACTCGAAACCCCGTCGATGCCCAGGTGTCCGGTGGCCCGACGTTGGTGATCGTCGGCAGCCGTCACGAGACGAATCGGGGGCAGTTGCGCGCCTTGGTCGAGAAGGGCAGGGCGACACAAATCGCACTTGAACCCGGTGAGGCTTTGAGCGAACCGGTAGACCGCCGGGTCTATATGGCCCGCTTGTTGGAATCGGTCCGTGCCGAGCTCAGCGCCGGACATAATGTGAGTTTGGCGTGGTCCGATGCCGAACTGACCTCGGGGTCGGCGACGAATCCGGTCGCGGACGCCACCGACCTCGATCTGTTCGTCGGTACGCTCGCATACGGGGCGGTGCGATCTGTCGAATTGTCGGGGCTCGTCATCGTCGGAGGCGACACGGCGTTCGCGGCATTGGGCGCACTGGGTGGGATCAGCGTGGACGTGGCCGGCGAAGTCGAACCCGGCGTCCCTTATGGCGTGATCGCAGATGGCCCTGCAGCGGGTGTCGTCCTGGTGACCAAAGCGGGAGGGTTCGGCGACGAGCGGACGTTGGTCCGAGCCTTGGACCTCGTGGAGGGTCTGACCGGCTCGTAGCCAGGCCGCGGTTGCCTTGACCGAGCGTCGCGCATATAATCGTGCTGCATATCGTGAGTGGTTTTTCAATGAATGTCAGGAGAGACGATGAGCGCCAAAATAGTTCTTTATGGACCGAGAGAAGGGATGCTGGAGGCTTACCGGGAAGTGGCCCCAGAGGGGTTGGACCTGGACTGGGTGGACTCCGGTTTGCCGCTAGAGGAAGCAGCCGCACAGATGCAGGACACCGTGGCCGTGCTATTTGGGGGCGGACCGATTACGCCCGATGTGGCGGCCAAATTCCCGAACTTGCGTCTCATACAAACCACTAGCGCAGGCACCAACCATCTCGACAAGACCGCACTCGGTGAGCTGGGCATCAAGGTGGCCAACAACGGCGGCGGAAACGCCATCTCCGTGGCCGAGCACACGATCGCCTTGCTCGTGAGCACCCTGCGCAAGTTCCAGCTACAGTTCAGCGCCGTCCAAGACCGAAAATGGGCAGGTGACATCCGCGAGAAATGGTTCTCCCAGGCTCAAGAGATCGCTGGAAAGACCATCGGAATCGTGGGCTTGGGCAGGATCGGTTCGCGAGTCGCGCGAAGGCTTCAGGGCTGGGAGTGCGACATCGTCTACAACGACATCATCGACATTCCGAAAGAGCTCGAAGAAGAGCTCCACCTGACGCGTCTGTCGCTCGACGAACTTCTGCAGACCTCAGACATCGTCACTCTGCACGTTCCTCTGACGACCAGAGCCCACCACATGATGAGCGATCGAGAGTTCGACCTGATGAAGCCGACGGCGATCCTGATCAACGCTTGCCGAGGGCCGGTCGTCGACGAAGCCGCCTTGATCCGAGCCATGCAACAGGAGAAGATCGCGGCCGCGGGTTTGGATGTAACAGAGATCGAGCCCACTCCCGAGGACAATCCGCTGCTGGACATGGACAACGTGCTGATCACGCCCCACTACGCGTCTTTCACGCAAGAGTCCGGAGTCCGAAGCAGAACTTTCGCGGTGGCCAACGCCGCACGCGTCGCCCGAGGCGAGGAGCCGGAGTCAGTGGTCCTGCCCGACTAGCGCCAGCTAACAATCGAGTTGTTCTCCGGGTGTGAGTGTTCAATAGAACTACGACGGGTCCCGACAAGGCCGGGATTCCGATGCGTCGGGACTCGACGCAAACGGCAAGAAAGTATCTCCGTTTGCGCTGAGGTTGTTGTCGTTTGTGGATAGCTTGCCCTCATTCGCGGCGCCCTTAACCCGCCGCGGCTCCTCCTCCGATGCGTGGAGAAGCCTGTATTTCCGTTCGTGGCGCCCCTATTTCGTTCGTGATGAGCGCGTCGAACCACGCGCCGACCGCGACAATTACAGCCATCGAGGGGTGGGGGAAATCGCCGGACATGCGCGAACTCTGTGGAACGCGAGCACGCAAAGCGGGAGCTATTGGTTTGGGTCCTCCAGTGGATCGCCCGGTCTGCCTAACCCTCGCGCTGCACGCCCAGCTTCCGCAGAAACTCCCGCGGCGCCGAATCAAGCAGCGATGTCGCTTGCTCGTCATCCAGCCCGGCGCCCAACGCGACCTTCATCGCGAAATCCCGTGTGAGCAGGTCGCCGGGTCCGTGAGCATCCGAATCGAGGACTGTTGAGGCGCCGGCCTCCTGCGCCATCTTGACCACGTGGCCGTTGGCGTAAGCGTGAGTGCGGCGTGCCGACACTTCCAGATACACGCCGTTCTTGGCAGCGATCCGGGCTTCTTCCAGCGTGATCAAACCCGGATGAGCCAGGATGTCGACGTGCTCCGAAGATGCCGCCGCCATGTTGGTCCCGGGATCGACCGGCTCCGAGACAGTTTCGCCGTGAACGTTGACGACTCTGGCGCCGAGATGGCGTGCCTCCCGGGCCAGGCGGTCAATGTCCTCTTTCGGCGTGTGAGTGATCTCGACTCCGGGCAGCGCCAGAATGTCCCATCGATTGGAGGCCATCTCGCAGTCTGCGATCAGCGTCTTGAGTACGAACTCCATGTTGCCGGGACCCACGTGGTCGGTGATCGCCATGACCTCATAGCCGACATAGCGCGCTCTTCGGATCAGTTCAATCGGCGCCAGCACCCCGTCGCTGAGGAACGTATGAGTGTGGAAATCGTGCAAGTGTAATCGTCTCCAACGGTTGGACAGGCGTTGGCCGCCCGTCGTGAGTCCTCGTCCGCGGATTACTCGTTGGCCAGTTTGGCGGCCAACCGTCGCATCTCGCCGGCGGTGTCGGGCACGTGGAAGGGCGGAGGTTCCTCGGGATGATGGACTTTCAGGCAGACGAACACCGGACCGGCCTGAGACATGATCGCGGGCAGCTCCGAGGCGAGGTCCTCGAGGTCGTCGAACGAATATGACGCGGCGAAGCCCGCGTCTCGGGCTATTCCGCCGAAGTCGACCCGGCCCGAACCAGGCACGGGTTGGCTGCCGGTGGTGAAATAGACCCCGTCTTCGAACAAGATGTGGACCAGGTTCTCCGGAGCTGCGCCGGCCGTCGTGACCAGAGTCCCCAGGTTCATGAGCAAAGAGCCGTCCCCGTCGAGCACCACAATGCGCTGGTCCGGACGGGCAAGCGCAAGCCCAAGGGCCACAGAAGACGCCTTGCCCATCGCTCCGAATATCGGCAGGTCCAGGTCCGGGCGCTCCGTGACCGACTCCAAGTATCGAAACGGAGTCATCGTGTTCACGATGATGGCTTCGCCGCGTTCCCTGCTGATGGCCTTGATCGCATCGATGGAAGAGATCATGTGGTTCGCTCTCCTGAGGGCGATTTTTCGGGGTGAGGGCGCCCGCCCAGGGAATTGTAGTTCGCGACGCGTGCGGATTCAAGCGCGGCGGGAGCTAGCTGCGGACATTCGACACAGGGCGCTCAGGGTCCCGCGTAACGCAGCTTTTCCGGCATGGTGTCGGCGAGACCGAGCGCGACGATCACGCGGTGGGCGACGTAGTCGACGATGCGATCGACCGTGAGGTCCCGCAAATAGAACGGCGGCGCCGGTGGAAGTATGGTCACCCCTAGGCGGGCCAGGGACGCCATGTTCTCGAGGTGGATTGCGCTCAGCGGCGTCTCACGCGGCGCCAACACCAGCGGCCGCTTCTCCTTGATGCACACGTCAGCGGCGCGCCTGATGAGGTTATCGGCCAGCCCGTGAGCGACGGCGGCGACCGTGGCCATGCTGCACGGAACGATGGCCATGCCCCGGGTGGCGAATGAGCCGCTGGCGATCGAAGCGTTCAGTTGTGTCGGCGGATAGAATGTGAAAAGGCCCGAGTCCGCCCATCGTTCCAGGGCGGCGCCGAAAGACTCGTCCAGCTCCTGCTGCCACACGAGGCGTGAGGCGGACGAGGCCGAGGCGATCACCGGAGCGCCGAGGTCGAGCAGGGCATCCACCGTTGCGCGTGCCAGGGCAGCCCCGCTAGCCCCCGTAATGCCCACGACAACCGGTGCACCTAGCGACGGGGTCATGCGAACTCTCCTGGGTTAGGCGGCTCGGACCGATGAATGATCGTCGTGGCGGTGCGGAAGTCCATGGCGATGCGTCAGACAGACATCGCTAGGATGGTTGCGACGAACATCGTGGTGGACGTGTACGCGTTGATTCTTCCGAACGCAATTCCCAATCTGGATAAGTCGGTCGGCGAAACCATCCGGTATTTGTAGCTTAACAAGCCGGACGCCGCCGCACATCCCACGAAATATGGCCAGGCCAACTCCATCCACAATCCCAGGCCGATCAGCGACGCGACGGCGAGAACGTCGAGGCTTCGGGCCAGCCGAAATGCGTTCACGACGCCGAATCGCACGGCAACGGAGTTGAGGCCTTCTTGGAGGTGAAACTCTCGATCTTGCGTATGGTAGATAATGTCGAAGCTGCCCGCCCACAAAGCCACTGCCAGTGACAGCAACACCGGTTGAAGGGACAGGCTGCCGTTGACGCCTATCCAAGCGGCCGACGGCGACATGGCGAGCGCCCACCCCAAAAGCAGGTTCGCAGCCCACGTAAAGCGCTTGGTGAACGGATACGCCACCAGGTACGCCGCGGCCACCGGCGCCAAGACGACCGACAGCGTGTTCAGTTGAGACGCCGCGAAAATGAAGATCGCGAAGGCCACGGCGGTCAGCACCGTCATTTCGTTGACTTTGATCAGTCCGCTAGGCAGATGACGAGCCGAGGCGCGAGGATTCAGGGCGTCGATCTTGCGGTCGATTATCCGGTTCGCGGCCATGCCCACGGTTCGTGCGCTGACCATCGCCACGGTGATCCAGGCAAACGTTTGCCAACCCGGAAATCCGTCGGCGGCCAGTATCATGCCCATATACGCAAAGGGCAAGGCGAATATGCTCTCGTGGAACCTGATGGCGTCCAGGAAGAGCGGTCCTTTTCGCAGGACGTGCAGGCGCGAGTGTGTTGCGGTTGTCAGAAGCCGTATTCCTTCCATCTTCGTGTGACCAAGTCCTTGATCTCCTGAGACATGACGATGTCCTCGGGCCAAGGTCTGGTGCGGCCGTCCATGGCGCCTTTTGCCGTGGCGTCGATCCCCATCTTGCTGCCGAACTTCGGCACGGGAGTCGCGTGGTCCAGGTCGTCGATAGGGCCGTCAGAGAACACCATGTCCGTTTCAGGATTGATGTTCGCCGTGACGCGCCAAGCTACTTCCGAAGGGTTGTGGACGTCGACGTTGTGATCGACCACGATGATCGTCTTGGTCAACATCAACAAGCCCATGCCCCAGAGAGCGTTCATGACCTTGCGGGCGTGCCCTGGGTACTGTTTGTGCATTGAGACGATCAACAGATTGTGGAAGGCGCCCTCCGCCGGCATGTTCATGTCCACGATCTCGGGCAGGGCCATTCGGAGGGCGGGCAGCATGATGCGCTCGGCGGCTTTGCCCATGAAAAAGTCCTCCGTCGGAGGCCGCCCGACCATCGTCGTCGGATATATCGGCTCCCGGCGGTGCGTGATCGCGGTTACGTGGAAGACTGGGTAATCTTCGGCAGGGGAGTAGTATCCTGTGTGGTCGCCGAAAGGCCCCTCGGCGCGCAGCTCGCCGGGGACGACATACCCCTCGAGGACGTATTCGGCCTGCGCGGGGACCTCCAGGTCCACGGTTTTGCACTTGACGAGCTCCACCGGGTCCTGCCGGATGAGCCCGGCCACGGCGAATTCGTCCATGTCCGGAGGCAACGGCATCGAGCCGCTCCACATCGTGGTAGGGTCGCCACCGATTGCGACAGCGACATCCATGCGGTCGAGTCTCCGCTGTTCGCCTGTGCGATAGTGCTGGGCGCCGCCTTTGTGGGTTTGCCAGTGCATCCCTGTCGTGGACCGGTCGTATACCTGCATGCGGTACATTCCGACGTTTCGACGTCCACTCTCGGGATCGCGGCTAACCACGAGCGGCAGCGTGATGTAAGGACCCGCGTCACCCGGCCAGCAACGAATTGTTGGGAGGATCCCAAGGTCAACATCATCGCCGAGGACGACAACCTCTTGGCACGGGCCGCGCCGAACGACTTTGGGTTGGCTGCGGGCTACTCCCAGGATGTCGCCCAGAGCCCGCACCTTGCCCATGACCCCGGAGGGCGGACCCTGGGCGAGGTCCAAGAGCTTCATCAGCCGGGCAGTCAGGTCTTCGATGTCATCCACGCCAAGCGCCCAGGCCATGCGTTGGTGTGTCCCGAACAGGTTGATCACGACAGGCGTTTCGTGACCTTGAACGTTCTCGAAAAGCATCGCCGGACCGCCGGATTTCACCGCACGATCCGCCAACTCGGTCATCTCGAGTTCAGTGGCGACCGGGACCGAGATACGTTTGAGCTCGCCTCGATCCTCTAGTAGGCTGATGAATTCTCGTAGATCCTTGAGCGGCACGGCGCTAGATCGCCTTCGTGGCCTGACGCAGGCCGGTGGAGGATATGTCCGCCCTGAAAGCGGACTCTGGGATTTCGCTGAACATGTCGGCGAAAGCATCGGGGACCGAAACATCGGCCAGAGTCTTGAACTCGGAGCCATGCAGCCGGCCAGCTACCAGAAATCGGCATCCGTTGGCCCGGATCCGGGAGAGCGCAAGGATCATCGAGACCGGATCACCGCCGTAGTACATTGGGTCGACCAAGCGTGCCATGGTGTCCCACCCGATGACAAACGTGCATCCGGGAAACAATCGCGCCTTGTCGGAAAACAGATGCGCCGAACTGACGGACACTGCGGCCGAACCGGCGAACTGTGCGACCCGGTTGCGTACCGCATCCTCGGACAGGCGAGGTTTGTCGACGTTGGTGACGGAGAGCTCGTATGTCGCCGGCGCGCCGACGATCTCGGATGCGACGGCAGCGAGTTTCCTATGCCCGTCATGCCATGGATCGAACGACCCCGACAGGATGCATCCCGCAGATCGAGAATCGGTTTTCGAAGACCCGTCTGGCTCGTATGTCACGCTTCCGATGTGCCCCGCAAGCAGCGCGGCCAGAGGGTCGTGATATGTCTCGGCCCGATGCTCGACCTGTTCAGAACCGGTCAATTCCAAGTCGATATCGTCCGGAATCGCGGCGGCTTCGGCCAGAGCGCTGAGAATCAGGCGGCTGACGACAAGGTCCTCTCCTGTGCGATCACGGAGTCCTTTCGACAGGGTGAGGCTCAACGTGCGCCAACCATGAGCATCCCAGACACCCACGTGGCATCGGTGCTCTCCACGTTTGGGCCTGTCGCTCGCGATAGCGGCGGTGCACGACACTCCGACGATGGAATCGGGGCCCGGCGTCAGTCGAAGTCCGCGAGTGTAAGCTGCCTGAGCCATCGCCCGAGCGGTGTCCGAACTCACGAACTGCTTTGGGATGTTTTGCAGGTAGTCGGTGAACGCTTGCTCCGAATACGGGACGACGATCTCCAGAACCGTGCGTGACGCACCAGCCACGCCGAGCAGCCAGCCAACCACACCGGTTCCCGCTCCCGAAAGCACAAGAGATGCCTGGAGCGGCGAGTCGTGGATGCGCTGGACTGTGTCTCTGATAGATGGGTCCATGTAACCGTCACGCTTTCATACTCCCGAACACTATAGTCATGTGCTCGGAATCGCGCAACGGTCGTGGCAAGGCTGTACGGCAACGCTGAGGACCCACTCTCCCCAAATAACCGGCCATGTTGGTCCTACGGGCGGACCGTCAGTAGGCGGAGAGGCAGAGTCGACGGTCGGAGTCAGCCCGGTGGGCATCGACACCCATCGGAAAACGATAACCGTTTCTCGCGCTTGTCGATGTGCTTCGGAAACGGCGCAGTCGAGGCCGGCTAAAGAAAATGCCCCGCCTAGATTGAGTGAATCTTGGCAGGGCATCCACGATGTTCCGAAACTTATGCAGGCGGGCGCTGGTCTGATTCGTCGTCCGTAGGGCTTTCGTCCTCGGCTGCTTCTTCCGCGAGCGTGATCGTATCGTCCTCATCGTCGTCGATGCGGAACGCGTCCATCGGATCGGGAGCGGGCGGAGACGGAGCTGTTGGCGCTGCTGGTCCCGTGGGTCCGCCAGGTCCACCTTCACCCGGAGCCTGAGGTCCACGCTTCTGCGTGAACATGTAGAATCCGGCGCCGCCGCCAACCAAGATTACTACCAAGGCCAAAATGCCGAGGATAAGGCCGAGCGAAGACCCCTCGTCCTCGATCGGAGGCGTTGGCGTCGCCGTTGGCGTCGATGTAGGCGGAACCGGTGTAGGCGGCACTGGCGTCGGTGTATCGGGGACCTGTGCTACTGGTTCAGGTGTCGCGGTGGGCGGCACGGGCGTGAAAACCCCTATGGGCGGAATCGTTGGCGTCGCCGTGCGCGCAGGTGTCGCAGTTGGCGACGCCGCCGGCGTAGGCGTGTCCGTCGGTTGCGGCCTCGGAGTTGGCGGAACGCCGGTCGGAACCGGAATCGACGTCGGCGTCGGTTGCGGCACGCCTGTCGGAGTCGGCAGAGCGGAGCCGATTGAAAATTCGAAAGTCTCTCTTTCGACTCTAATCTCGTAGAAGCCCGCGGGCCAGGACGTGTTGAACTCGATCGGCGCAGTTTCGCCCGATCGTAGGCTGATGGTGTGCGTCTTGTCGATTACACCGTTGATCCAAAGGTTCGCCGGGTATACCGCGTCAGTCGTGCCCAAGTTGGTAACCGTCGCGGTAATCTTTGTATCTACGTCTGCACGAGGTGCTGGCGGGTCCACTACCAAACCCGAAACTTCGAACTGCTGCACCGGCAACTCGGTGGTGCCAGTAACTGCGACGACCGAGAATCCAGGCACCACAACGCTGTACGAGATACGATTCTCATCTTCGCGTACACGTTTCGTTGAGAACGGAACCCAAGTCTCCAACTCTTCGTCAAAGCGGTTGAATTGGATCGACCATTTATGGATGTCATTGGCCTCCATCCAACTGTTCTCGACGAAGAAAGTTGTATGGACAGCCTCGAAATCAGATGGCTCGCTGTTGGTAATATCGATCTCGAAGAGCGAATTCAGTTTCCCAGAAGGAAGATCCGTTATGTTCGACGGCAGAATCGGTTGACCTTCTTCGAGCAGGTTCGTCAAGAATATCTGAGTGTCGATGCGGTCCGTCGCGGCCTTGGCGAGTATCCGCTCCAGCGGGGGAGGGCTTGCCACTAAAGTGCCCCAACGCCCGCGCCGGGTCTGCGGGACAGTGTAAACGCTCTCGTTGGGAGACGGGCTCACCACGGTTGGCGGAGGCAACGTTGGGTCGACCGTGGGCGGACTCTCTCCGACGAGTTGCTCAACGGGAACCGAGACCAACTTTTCGAAAAGCACCTTCCTCGAGAGGCCATGAAGTTTGTCGGGCGTCAATTCTGGCAGCCGCTCAATGAGCTTCGGCTCCTGCATACTCTCGACGACGTCGTTGACCTTGGCGTTGGACACGCCCTGCAGAATCGCTCCGGCTTTCTTGGGTTCCACCTCACTGAGGATGTCCGCGGCCTTGTCTGCGGTCAGGGCATCCTGGTCGACAATCTGACTAGCCTTAGTCGTATCGACCTTTTCAACGATTGCGGAAGCTTTGGCGGTGCTGACGTTTTCTAGGATTTCGGCACCTTTGGAGGTTTCGATCTGTTCAACGACTTCGGCGGCTTTAGTGGTTTCGACCCGTTCAACAATCTGAGCGGCCTTCGTAGTCTCGACCAGTTCGATGATTTCGGCTGCCTTGGCTGAACCGATCTCCTCCGAGTCGAGGATCTCTGCCGCCTTGATGACGCTCAGGTTATCTGATTCCAGAATTGTAGCGGCTTTGCCTGCGTCCATGGATTCGGACTGCAAAATGGCTGCGCTCTTGTTGACATCCAGCTTGTCGGATGCGAACAAAGAAGCTGCTTTGGTTGCTCGGAATGTTGCTTGAGTAAGCAACTCAGCGGCTCTATCGGACGTGATCAGGTTTGACTGAAGAATTTCGGCTGCCTTGCTATTCGAAATCTCGTCGGAATTGAGGATCTGTGAGGCCTTCGACGCTCCGATGTTTTCGGATGCGAGAACATCGGCGGCGAAGTCGGCGGTTATATCGTCGCTTGCGAAAACCGAACCGGCTATGTCGGCGTCGAATTCATCGGATTGCAGGATGGTTGCTACGTCGCTTGTTTCAAACAGGCCGCCTACCAATATGCTCGAGGTTTTGCCGGAATCCAGTCCGGCAAAGATTGACGCGGTGGAGTCGACGTCAGTCTCCAGCAGGTTGATGAGAGTTTGACTCGCTTGGATCGTCGATAGCTGATCGATCAGGCTGATCTGTTGTACGGCGTTCAAACTCGTTAGCGATGCGGCTGGAATCGGTGTCGGCGTCAGTGTCGGTATCCTTCGAGTTTGCGTCGAGGGCGTTGGCGTTGGCGTCGCTGTCGCGCCTGTTGTTGTTGTTGGAAGAACCGTAGCCGTGGGTGTGGGCGTTATAGTCGGCGTGGCGGTCGGCACCGTCGCGGGTTGTTGAGTGGTGCACGCATCTGAGGATGCGGTCGCGGCAGACGCGGGCGCAGTCGTCAACGAAGGGATTATCAAGTCCACTTGTATGGTCGCCTGCCCGACTTCGAACGGAATAGACGCAACAGGGCTTGAATCAGACGATCTGAGCGCTTGCGCCAAAATCCCGTTTGCGTAGAACGTTATCGACTGATCGTTTACACCGCCTTCGATAGCCGAGGTGGCTGGGTCGTCTGCGCAAACCTGGAAATTGGATTGCGAGCCGTAGTTCAACCCTGCAACTGTTGTGTGGGTTTGGGTAGTCTGAGTACCGACGCCGGTACTCGGGTTGACAGATTGACCGTAATGTATGTTGTTGATGCGGGCCTGAATGCTGACGCCCGCATCGAGGATGTCGCCGGCCTGCGTCCGCACCTGACCGAACAGAACGTGCGGAGTCTTGGGTTCGGCAGTCGCCGTGGGGGCGCCGGATTCAAGGACAACGGCAACGAATAGGGCAAGCGCCGCCACGAACACGAAAATCGGGAATGCTCTAGCTAGCACCATTCCACCTTATTCATTGTCGGGGAAGCAGTGTAACGTCTTCCGTCGTTTTGAACGAACAAAAAAGTCAACCCTCGCATATAAAGAGCCGCCTCCCCCGAACCACCGGTCATGGCAAGACTCCGGGCCCCGGGGAGGTCTCTTGTTCGCAGCGGGCCTTTTCCCTCAATCTGGGCCCAAGGCCCGCTGCTCGTATTTCCGAACCATTCCTGCTCCCATGGAGCGACTGACTGCCTGACTTGTGTCCCCTCCTCGCGGGGGGGCTTTCCCGTCTACGGCGTTATTATCGGCCCGAGCTGGTCGCCGAGGCTGTTTACCCGCAAGTCGTCCGGATCGTCGGCGATGAAGGTCCAGTACGACAGCGCCGGCTTCAACAGGCTGCCGATCGAGTTGGTCGAGAACCCTTCGAATATCGCCGCCGAGATTTCCGTGCTGTCAATCGAGGCGTCCACGCGTCGTTCGAAGGACAGAGCGGAAACCGCCAACTCCTTCGGTATCAGAGCTCCACGGTATACGGTATCGAATAACGTGTTGGTCAGTACGTGTGGCGCAACCAAGTTGTACCCGACCCGCAACTCCTTGCCCGGAGGCAATTGACCTTGCCTGAAGAAGAGGCCCTCGATGTTGACCCTGATGGGCACCGCTTGCGTGGCCGTGAAGCCGGCGACGGCGATCTTCTTGAATACCTGCACCGTTGTTGTGGTTGCAATGGTTTCCTTGGTCTTGACGATCATGCCCTGGAACGGCTCCAGGTCGGTCAACGTGTCTGCTGCTCCGGGGCCCGGAGTGTGGACGACGAAGTTGCCCGCCTTGTTGAAGGCGAACGTCGACTCGATCACGTCGCCGAGTGTGACGGTCGAAGTGGCCAGATGGTCGATGAACGCCTGGCTCACCTTGTCGGTGACGTTCTGGGTCATCAGTCTATCGAGGCTGGCGTCGTCCGTCGTATTTGCGTCCCCGTCGTCCGGAATAAGCGCCAGGCCCATGTAGTTGAAGCCAGGGAACATGAAGTAGTTCCGATTTGTCCTGGCCGAAACGACGTTGAGCGAGCCGTTCACCGTCGTCTGGTTTCCGGCCAGGTCTTGCACCGTCACCGGGATTGTATTTAGTCCGATGGGCGTGCCCGCGGCCACCTCGGCCAGCGTCACATGGGTTGTCGTAGCAGCCCCTACCGAGTTCAATCCGTGCATCTCCCGGAGTATCAGAGGGGTCTCGGTTACGGGCGCAATCGTCTGGTTCGAACTAACAAGGGTGCTCGTCCCGACGCCTGAGAGCGTGTCGGTGGCAGCGATCAACACGAAGTACTGATCGCCCGCGACTGCCTCGCCCTCGCTGGTTACGGTGACAACGGTCACTGTTGCCGTCGGCGCGGTCAGGTCGGCCACAGTGACAAGTTGCGCTGTGGACGTGAGTCCGCCGCCGTCGGTGGCGGAGGCAACGAAGGTGTTCGTGCCTTCTTGCAAGCTGACGCCGAAAGTGAATTCGCCTTCCGAGGTTACCTTACCGATCACAACGGAGCTGGTGGCGCCTGCCACAGTCGTGACATTTTGTGTGACCTGCATGATTGCGCCCGGTTGGTTGATTGTTGGCTCCGTCAACGTTCCTTTCAATTGCTGTACAACGGTGCCGGTATTTGCGGGTACGTTATATAGCGTTATCACCGGCGCCAGCGTGTCGACAAAACCGTTCGCCATGGCGGTTCCCGTGAGTGAGGGACTGTAGGGCTGGATGGCTGTTGCCACAACCGTATTGCTGCCCTCTGCAAGAGTGAATGTGGTGCTAAACGACCTGAACATCGTTGTGCTTGAGCCGTTGACCGTGGTCACAACCGGCGTGTCGAGGGCCGTCGAGGCAATCGAAATGGTTTTGGTTCCCGAGCCGCTTAGCTTGATATCGTCTACGAACCAACCTCCTCCTTCGTTAGCCCACTCGTCCATGGTGTCGAACTTGAATCGGATCTTGACATTTGAGCCTGCCAATGAGCTCAAATCAACCTCAACTTCGTGCTGTTGATTTGGAGCAAACGCTAGCGGAGGGACTTGTATCCACTCAAAGTTGGGATGCTTTGACTGAGGCTCGGGCATCCACATGGGATCCACAAATTGCACGATCTGGCCTATCGTCTGCCAGGTGCCGACGACGTTATTCCCCGCCAGATCCGTCGTGACCACTGCGATCTGAACGAGCTTTATGTCCGCATCGGGGATGAACTCGGTTTGCCAAGCGGTGTCGAACGTCAATGTCGAGCCCGAAGTAACGGGGAAGACCTCATCGCTGGTCAATGTGCCCGCCACTCGTAAACCTTGCTCGCCGTAGGTGCTTTCACCAGATTTCCCGAACCGCCAGGCTGCTCCGTTGCAGTCAGGGCAATTCGATCCCG
>DCWO01000178.1:0-2230 GCA_002328865.1 Dehalococcoidia bacterium UBA2160
TTTCGCTGACGGTCTACAGGTAGGCGTACCAATTGTCCTTGTTTTCAGGCGGCCCGCTGCCAAGCACTGCCAACGCCCCGTCCGGTCGCAACAGGCGCGCAGCCTCTTCGATGAACCTCAGCGGGCGCCCGAAGTGGTGAACCGCGTTGACGCAGAACACGAGGTCGAACGAGTCGTCTTGGAACGGCAATTCATTGGCGCCGCCCTGGACAAGCGCTGTCGACGATTGCTTGCCGTGCGCCTCACGCAGCATGCCGTGAGACGAATCCAGCCCGACGACCTCGCAAGTATCCGATCGAAGTCCCGCCAGCCATCGTCCGGTTCCGCAGCCCGCCTCGACCACGCGCCGCGCTTGTATGCTCCGTGCCAGATCGGCCAGCGCAGCGCCGATGGCGTCAGACGGTTGCGATGCGAACCTGCGGTCGTATAGCGACGCGATACGATCGTAGTCGACGCGCCCGGCGCCACGAGAGGACACTCGCATCGCTCCTAACTGACGTGGTGGTGAGCCGCCCTACTCTCTGGGCGGCGGCGCGTCTTCGTCGCCTTCCTGATACACGTGGAGTCCCTCGGAGTCCGTGATCGCCAGGCGGAAGGACGTCTCATCGCCTTGAGTCAGGATGTAGTGTTTCAAACCTCGGGGAACGAACATGATGTCGCCCTGTTTGACGTGGTAGATGGGCCGTTTCTCGCCCAGGTCCCACGTCAATTCGCCCTTCAGAATGGTCCACCACTCGTCGAACTCCGGGTGCCAATGAGCGTTATGTGGAGTGCCCGGCGCGCTGTAGATGAGGTTCGCCGTGTTCAGCGGATTCTGTACAACGCTCGATACCCACTGCGGCTCGCCCTTCTGCGCGATGACCGTGTTCAGGGTGGTATGCAGCAGGTTGGGAGGCTCCGTCTGGTCCGGAAACGGGACGATCTCGGAGCTTCGCTCGTTCTTGCTCTCGTGGTTCGATCCGATCTTGCTAACGTGCAACCTCACGGACGACCCGACGCCCATGGTCCGTATGAGATGGCGATCGCCGGCCGGCGCCAGGACGATGTCGCCCTTACCGGCGCTGATGATCGGGTAGTCGCCGATCTCAAACTCCAGATCGCCTTTGAGGATCACCCAGAATTCGTCGAAATCCGGATGGAAGTGGTGGTCGTTTACCGCTCCGGGAACGTCGCAGATCAAGCCCACGTTGTTGCGCCCGTCCGTAAAGAGCGGCTCGTACCAAGGTCCTTCGCCTTTTTCGGCGATTAGCTCTCCGGTCTTTATGTGCAGAGGTTCTGTGCTGACTTCGAGCATCGGTCGCCCCCTATCCGCCTTGCAGGGCTTTCACGATCGCCTCGCCCTCTCGGCGCCAGTAGGAATACAGAATCGAAATGTCGGTGCCAACCGAGAAGTGCCTGACGCCCATGTCGAGGTACTCCTTGGTCTCGTCGGCTGACTGAATCTCGGCCCGTGTCGGTATGCCCATTTTGACGGACAACTCGAAGGTCTTCTTCTTCGCCGCCACGACATCAGGGTGGTTCATCTCGCGGGGGTGGCCGATGTTCATCGAAAAATCCGCTCCACCCCATTGGGTCATCGCCACCCCGGGCTCCGAGAGGATCTCCTCAAGTACATCGACTGCGCCCTTCTTCTCGATCATGAACGCGAGGACCGTGTCCCCCAAGGAGTCCACGTATTCGGGCGTGCCGCCATAGCCCATGTACGAGTTCCGACGCATGGCGACGCCGTAGTGGCCGCCGTGGTCGGGATGGTCGGGTCGAGCGGCTTGTATACACTCCCGCACCTCTTCCATGTTGCGCGTGTCCGTGAACAATAAGCTGCTGAATCCAGCGCCGATGGCTCGTTGAGCCAGGTACGGCATCAGGCTCTGGTCGATCTTGCACATGGTCCCCATGCCGTAGAGCTCCGCGGCCCTGCAAAGGTTGTCGAAGTCGTGGAGATCGGACGGCCCGTACTCGGCCACGAACTCTACGTAATCGTACAATCCCGTGTGCCCGATGGCTTCCACCACCGACGGCCATACGCTGTGAATGTGGGTGCTCAGGGTAGGTTCTCCGGCGTCCAATTTCTGTTTAAGCACGTTTGGTCTCATGTCACTTGCCTCTCAGGTAAGGTTGTGCCGCCCAGGGTATCAGAAATCACGAAGGCGCCGTCACACGTGCCCCATACAGTGTCCTCGCCACCGACATCTTCACTGAACAGTTGCCTACTGACATAATCGTTGCACAT
>DCWO01000178.1:2541-6572 GCA_002328865.1 Dehalococcoidia bacterium UBA2160
ACATAATCGTTGCACATCCACAATGCGGCTTACTGTGCTTTGACAGAGTACATTCGCGATGGTAGAGTACCCAGCGTCCCGGTTGGGAATCCTCATGATAACAGCATGACAACAGGTGGTGGACATGTTGGATTCGCTTTCGCCTGAGGCGTTAGCACGCCGTTCCATGGCCAGGCCTTGGTTGACCATTGCCGTCTGGGTCGTGGCCTTTCTGGTCGCGATGCCCCTTGCAGGGCTCGTACTGCCCAACGTCATGACTACCCAGTGGCGCTTTGTGAGCGATCTGGAGTCGAAGCGCGCCCAGGAGCTGATCGAGGAGTGATTCGGGCGAGTTGACCGTTCGAATGAGGTGGTCATCGTTAGATCAGACTCGTTGACCGTTGACAATCCTCGTTTCCAGGGTTTCGTCGAGTCGATCTTCGAGGAAATCACCGGACTGGGGACCGATGTGGTAGAGGGCGGTTTCCACTTCTATCTGGTTGGACAGGAACTGCTGGTCTCTGAGGACCGCCGCTCGACTCTCATTCCGCTGACGATGGCCGGAAATCCCGACGAGGCCCACGAGCGGATTGATGAAATCCACGAAGTGGCCCATCAGTTCGACGGTCGAGAAGGCTTCCAGGTCCTGGTCACCGGCGAGGCGACCCTCAGCAAGGACTTCATCGAAATCTCTGAAGACGACCTGCTGACCGGTGAGATGTTCGGTGTGCCCATCGCCCTGGTCATAATGGTAGTGGTCTTCGGCGCCGTTGTGGCCTCGTTCGTGCCTCTGCTAATCGCGTTCGTCTCGATCGCTCTGGCCCTGGGCGTGGCCGCCATCATAGGTCAGGTATTCACCCTGTCGGTGTTCGTCCAGAACATGGCGACGCTGATCGGGCTTGCAGTTGGTATCGACTACTCGCTGTTCATACTGGAGCGGTTCCGAGAGGAGCGGGCCATCGGCAGGGATAAAGGCGACGCCGTCGTTCGCGCAGCCGCGACTGCTGGCCGAGCCGTCTTCTTCAGCGGAATGACGGTGATGCTGGCGCTTCTCGGGCTTTTCTTCGTGCCGACCGATCTGTTCTGGTCGCTGGCCATCGGGGCGATTCTGGTGGTTGCCGCCGCTGTGCTGGCATCCCTCACGCTCCTACCAGCCGTCCTCTACGTGCTGGGAGACCGGGTGAATGCGCTGAAGCTGCCGCTGCTGGGGCGGAGCCAGGGTGAGTCAAGAGAGATGAATTCCGGGGTCTGGGATCGCATCGCTCGCGGAGTGATGCGCTACCCGGCTGTGAGTCTGGTCTTGGCCGCCGGAATTCTCATTGCGGCGGGCGTATCCTACCTGGACATCAACACGAACCTGGCGGGAGTGAGCGTCCTGCCGGAGAAGGCTCTCGCCAAAGACGGATTCGAGCTGCTTGATAGAGATTTCTTTGGCGGCATCTCCAGCCCCATTGAGATCGTAATTGACGGGGAGGCTGACTCGGAGGCTGTGCAAGCCGGAATCGAGGGGCTGCGCACCTCCCTGGCGGAGGACAGCGCCTTCGGGGCTGCTCTCGTGGAGGTCAACAACGCCCGCGACCTAACGCTGTTAACGGTAGTGGCGGCCGGTGACCCCTCCAGTTCAGAGTCCTCGCAGCGTATACAGAATCTGCGCGACCGCATCATCCCGCAGGCTTTCACCGGCGCGCCCGCGGAGGTCCTGGTCACCGGAGTCGCAGCCAAGACTACCGATTTCACCGAGACCGTTGACCGTCTACAGCCTACGGTGTTCGCCTTCGTTCTGGGACTGAGCTTCCTCCTGCTGATGCTCATCTTTAGGTCGATTCTCGTGCCGCTCAAGGCGATCATCATGAACCTGCTGTCTGTGGGAGCCGCATACGGGATCCTCGTCTTAGTGGTGCAAGAAGGTTACGGAAACGACTTTTTCGGCTTCACCCAGGTGGAAGCGATCGAGTCATGGCTCCCCCTGTTCATGTTCGCGGTGCTGTTCGGATTGTCGATGGACTACCATGTGTTTCTACTCAGCCGCTTACGTGAACGTTTCGACGAGCACGGCGACAACTCCGAGGCGATCGCCTTCGGAATCCGCTCCACCGGTAAGATCATCACCGGTGCAGCCCTGATCATGGTGGCCGTGTTCGGCGGATTCGCGATGGGCGACATGGTCCTGTTCCAGCAGATGGGCTTTGGCCTTGCCGTCGCTATCCTCCTCGACGCGACGATCGTGCGGTCGGTGCTGGTGCCTTCGACGATGAAGTTACTGGGGCGCGCCAACTGGTACCTGCCGAATTGGCTGAACTGGCTGCCGGAGCTGCAGGTTGAGGCCTCAGAGCTTTCGCCTGATCCAGAGAGCTAGCCTGTCCTGCCTCCATAACGACATGCGTCCTCGAAAGTTATTCGGAGACGCATATTTGAATTGCGCAACAAACCTTACCTGATGCCATGTTGAGCGAAGGCGAAACATCTGGTCGTTCGCGAGACATGTAGGTCCAGGTGTGTCGTATGTCCTCGATAGGCCAGCTACTAAAGTCATTCCCCTACCTGTTTTTGAGCAGCGAACGAATGGGTATTTCTCTCCACGCAAGGTCGAGTTCGGAATAATGAACTGGGGTAATGCACACTAAAGTCACTTGGTGGCAGTGTTGACGTCAAGGCCGAGTCCGAAGCGCCAACGAGAAAAGCTAAACATCACCTGGCTGTGCAGCTAACCGGTTTCATCGGGCGGGAGGATGAGATCGCTGAGATCAACAACCTCCTCTCCAAAGTTCCATTGGTCAAGCTGACAGGTAGCGGGGGAGCAGGTAAGACCCGGATGGTGCAGGAACTCGGATCGGCGAGCGTATCGGTCTACCGAGACGGTGTGTGGTCGGTCGGCCTCCTCGCCACTGACCGACCCAAGGTTGATGCCCGAGGAGGCGTCCTCCGTCGCCGGAGTGGGAGAAGAGGCGTTCTTTAACTACCTGGAGGACAAGTCAACCCTTCTGATCCTGGACAACTGTGAGCACATGGTTGATGCGTGTGCAGAACTCGCCAGCTCGCTGCTTCAGCGAAGCCCCCGAAGTCAGGGTCCTTGGGACCAGCCAGGAGGCGCTGGCAAGACAGTCCATCGCTTCCCGTCCCTACTGGTTCCGGACTCGCCCCAATTGTCATTGGAGGCCCGCACCAGCGTTCTGTCGCCAGAGCAGATTGCAGACCGACTGACACCTTACGTAACTCGACTGCCTACGTCCGAGGATGGGCGAAGGCCACACGCAAGGACAAGCGGCTCATAATCCTTACGGCCAGTCAAAGCCAAAAGGCCACTGACTACAACGTTGGGCTCGGAGTAGAAGAACCAGCAAAGGACGACTCAGAGTGGGGTGCGACCCTCGACTTCTGGATAGTCGTCGTTCAAAGTTTCGGAGACGATGAGGGGATGGCTAGCCCCAAGACGAACGACACTCTCGTTGTTGAAACCTACGCATTTTCGACTGTGATAACTTCCTCATAAGCTCCGCTACTAGTTGGCCCGCCGAGCATAGGCCCAAACCGAGACAACCATTTTCTTGATACCATCCAGTCGATTCTGACGCCTCTAGGTCGGATAGAGTCTCCCAAACGGATGCACTAAAACCTTTGTCCGAATTGCGGTCGACTCCCAGGTGGGCTGATATAAACCCCTTCTGTTCCTTCCATTCGGAATCAATACTCCGAAAGAGCTCGATTGCTTCGTCCATTTTCCCAGATTAGACCTAGACTGTTGTCAATCTGACGTACATTTGTTCCTCCGCTCTATTGGATTAAGAGAGTTAGTAAAACAACCACTCCCACCTCGATGGGGCTTATCATACTCCATTAGCATTTACGTCACAATAGTCGAGGAGAACAGAATGAATGTATCGCGTTTCTGAAGCGAGTTGCCCATTTCACGGGTGAGTGCAGAATGAGGTGGACCCACCGGAGGTAGACGCCTGTGTTCCCAGGACAGATTATTCTGGAGGGAAAGAGCGACACTAGGACCGTTCGCGGAGGATACGAAATGGGGTCTCTGCGGGTCACGTCCCGTCAAGTGG
>DCWO01000010.1:0-5411 GCA_002328865.1 Dehalococcoidia bacterium UBA2160
CACTTTAGAGACAGGACACTAGCCAGACAACAACTGGCAGCGGGCGCACAGGCGTCCAAGACGCGAGTCGTTACTGAGTGCCCGTGGCTGAATGTGCGTTCGGTTGCCTGAGCATACATGCCAATGAAACGGGTTTTGTGGCGCCCTCGCTCTCGAATAGGCGTGGTACACGTACGTCTACCCACCCGTAAGCCAGAGCGAAATGCCCAAGACAATCCTATGCCTGATGTCCTCGCAAAGCGAGAAGACGGGGGTGCAGGGGGCGAAGGCCACGCCGGGGTTTGGGGTGTCCCCAAATAACCTTTCGGGCGGGCGGGTGGGCCCAATCAACCCGGGCGAGGTGGCGCCCCACGCTGCGAAACGCTACGCCGTCGCCAACTCGACGTCGACCCGGCAATCCTCGCACATCGACTCGGGTATCAGACCCCAGCGCATCGCGTAGTTGAACACTAAGCAGCCGGCGCAGAAGCCGAGCACCGCCTCCAAAGCGGCGAACACCGCCAAGACGCTCAGAACCATCCTCGATGCGGCCATGCCGTCCGTCACGAAGTACAAGGCCAGCGCGCTGACCGAGAAGATCAGGCCAACCGACTGTGCGAACCTCTTGGGCGGTCCGGGGACCAGCCTGCCCCGATCCCCCATCCAGGGGACAAAGACGCGAGTCGCCAGCAGTCCCATCGGGCTCAACGTCGGCCCGGTGAGCACTCGCGCCAGGAATCCGTAAGCCAAAATCGGCATGAGCCACCACTGGCCCGTCGCAATCGTCAGTAGCGTGAGCGTAAGAACCATGGTCGCCACCAGGCGCGCGGCGACCTCGTTGACGGGGTTCGGGAAGCTGAACACCGCTCTCAAGAGTGTTGGGGTTTGAGTGTTCGCGTCGATCATTCTGTCTCCAATCATTTCCACAAAAAAAGACCCTCGTCCATAATCAGACGAGGGTCGAAACTTTCAGCTAATACCTGACGGCGCAATGCCGAGAGCTGTGGGCTCCCTCTATTTCAGCACATACACACGCAGGAATGCAGATTCATCATTGCCGACGCAGTATACAGCATACGCGGGGAGTCCGCCACTTTCGCGGACGACGGATGGCCGAGCGCCCCGCGAACAGCTCGCCGACGCACCCACCCGAAGCTAAGTTTGACCGTCTTCAGGCGCGTTGTTACACTCGGCCTTGCCGGATACTTTGCGAAGCGACGAAGAGCGGAGGACCGGATATGTGCGGAAGATTCACGCTGACCTCTCACGATGACGCTCTGGCAGACGCGTTCTCGTTCACGCAGGCCGATTTGGGCTGGGTGCCGAGTTACAACATCGCGCCCACCCAACAGGTCTTCGTCGTGACCAACGACGGCGCCGAGAACCGTGCTCGCCAGATGCGTTGGGGACTCGTGCCGTCCTGGGCCAAGGACCCGTCCGTCGGCAATCGCATGATAAACGCCCGCGCCGAGACAGCCGCCGAAAAACCCAGCTTTCGCACAGCGTTCAAGCGGCGGCGGTGCCTTGTCCTCGCCGACAGCTTCTACGAGTGGACAAAGACCGGCGGCAAGAAGAAGCCGATGCGCATCATGGTCGGAGACGGCGAGCTGTTCGCGTTCGCGGGCCTGTGGGAGTACTGGCGTCCCTCGGACGACGAAGGCATCCTGTCTTGCGCGATCATCACGACCGCGGCCAACACTTTCATGGAGTCGATCCACGACCGCATGCCAGTGATCCTGCCCCGTGAATCGACCGCGGCTTGGCTCGATCCGAGCGTAGACGACGCCGCAACGCTCTCCGAACTGCTGCTGCCGTACGACTCCGACGCGATGACCGCCCACGAGGTCTCGACATTCGTAAACTCGCCCCGCAACAACACCCCCGAGTGCATCGCCCCTGTCGCGACGCTCCTGTGACGAGAGACCAACACATGCCCGACATATACCTCGACTACAACGCCACCACGCCCATCGATCCTCGCGTGGCCGACGCAATGATGCCGTACATCCGAACCAGCTTCGGCAATCCGTCCAGCGGGCACTCTTTCGGCATCGAGGCCCACGCCGGTGTCGACCGAGCTCGGCGACAAGTCGCGCGGACGCTGGGTTGCGAGCCCGACGAGGTGGTGTTCACCAGCGGAGGCACCGAGGCCAACAACCACGCGATCAAAGGCGTCGCGGCCAGCCACGGGCATGACGGGCGACACATCATTACGTCGGCGATCGAGCACCCAGCCGTCGAGGAGGTCTGCGGCTACCTCGAAGGGCAAGGCTTCACGGTGACCTACCTCCCGGTGGACCGCGACGGCCTCGTTCATCCCGAGCAGGTGGAAGAGGCGATTACGCCCGAGACCATCCTGGTCACGATTATGCACGCCAACAACGAGGTCGGCACGATCCAGCCCATCCGCGAGATCGCCGAGGTCGCACACCGGCACGGCGCGCTGATGCACTCCGACTGCGCCCAGTCGGTCGGCAAGATACCGGTGAAAGTGGACGACCTGGGCATCGACCTGCTGTCCATCGCCGGGCACAAGCTGTATGCTCCCAAAGGCGTGGGCGCGCTCTACATTCGCGTTGGCGTGACGGTCGAGAAGCTGATGCACGGCGCCGACCACGAGTCGGGCCGAAGGGCGTGCACGGAGAACGTCGTCCTGGTGTCCGGCCTGGGCATGGCGTGCGAGCTGATCGAGGAGAACCTGCCTGCGTACACCCAGCACATGCGCGAGGTGCGGGACCGGCTTGAGGCTGGAGTGAAGCGCGCGTTCCCGGCGGCCACGTTCAACGGTCACCGTGACGAGCGCCTCCCGAACACGTCGAGCGTGAGTTTCAAGGGACTGGAGGCCAACGCAATACTGGCCGACCTGCACGGCGTCGCCGCGTCGGCCGGGGCCGCGTGCCACAGCGACCGGATCGACGTATCGCCCGTGCTTCGTGCGATGAACGTGCCTATCGAGCAGGCCATGGGCACGATTCGGCTCTCGGTCGGCAGATACACGACTACGGATGAGATCGACTCCGCCGTCGAGCAGATCGGCAATGTGGTCGGCGCGCTCGCCGGAGTTTGATCGAGAAAGGCGGCCCCAGATGCAGAAGTCTCAGCCCGAGTACGAAGTAGTCCGCGAATCCGATGTGATGGTCCCGATGCGGGACGGCGTCCGCCTGGCGACGGACGTCTACCTGCCGGCACGATCCGGAACGCCGCTGTCCGAGCGTCTGCCCGCCGTGATGCAGCGAACCCCGTACGACAAGAGCGCCCAGGCGCTGCGAGACGACGCCGCGCGATACTTCTGCAGCCGAGGATACGCGGTGGTCTTTCAAGACACCCGAGGTCGGTTCAACTCCGAGGGCAGATTCGTCAAGTATCTAACCGATCCGGAGGATGGCTTCGACACGTGCGAGTGGGTTGGCCGGCAGGAGTGGTCCAACGGCAAAATCGGCACGTTTGGCATCTCCTACGGCGCTCACACCCAGGCGGCGATGGCGGCCCTCGACCCGCCAAATCTCGCCTGCATGTTCCTCGACTCCGGTGGATTCACCAACGCACACGACAACTCGTGTCGCAACGGCGGTGCCTTCGAGTTGCGTCAAATCGTCTGGGCGTTCAACAACGCCAAGGCCAGCCCCGAGGCGACTGCGGACCCGAAGATACGAGCAGCCCTGGAAGCCGAAGACCTCGGAGCGTGGTTCCAGCGAATGCCCTGGCGACGCGGGCACTCGCCTCTCAGCGCTGTCCCTGAGTACGAAGACTACATCTTCCAAATGTGGACCCACGGCGACTTCGACGAGTACTGGCAGCAACCCGGCATCTGCAACGAAATGTACTTCGAGCAGTATTCGTCCGTCCCGCAGATGCACTTCGGGAGCTGGTACGACCCGTACACGAAGACCACGACGAAGAACTTCACGGGACTCTCGCCGATCAAGCAGGGTCCGGTGCGAATGGTGCTCGGTCCATGGACCCACGGCGCTCACGATGCTGCTTTCGCCGGCGACGTGGATTTCGGCGCCGAATCAACCGTGTCCGGGAGCCTGGCCGACGACTATAACGACCTGCGGTTGCGCTGGTTCGACCACTGGCTCAAAGGCATCGACAACGGCGTCGAGGAAGAGCCGCCCGTGACCCTATTCGCGATGGGCTGCGGCGACGGACACAAGACCGAGGACGGCAGAATCGCCCACGGCGGCCGCTGGCGCCAGGCGACGGAATGGCCCCCGCCCGAAGCGACGCCAACACCGTTCTTCTTCCATCCCGACGGCTCACTGTCGAACGAACGACCGCCGTCCGACGCGCCACCCAGCGTCTACCAGTTCGACCCCAACGACCCCGTGCCGACGGTCGGCGGCAACATCTCGTCCGGCGGCGAGCTCATCATCGGCGGAGCGTTCGACCAGCGGGCCGGCCCTCGCTTCTTCGGCAGCGAGGCGCCTTACCTGCCCCTCGCGTCCCGCCACGACGTCCTCGTCTTCCAAACGCCGCCCCTCGACGAGGCAATCGAGGTCACCGGACCGATCGTCGTGCGCCTGTGGATATCGTCATCGGCGGTCGACACCGACTTCACAGCAAAGCTCATCGACGTTCATCCGCCCTCCGACGACTTCCCCAACGGCTTCGACATGAACCTCTGCGACGGCATCATCCGAGCCCGATACCGCGACACATTCGACAAACAAGACCTGATGACCCCCGACGAGGTGTACGAGCTGACCGTCGAACTCTACCCGACGAGCAACATCTTCACCGCGGGCCACCGCATCCGAGTCGACATCTCCAGCAGCAACTTCCCGCGCCTGGACGTCAACCCCAACACCGGCGAGCCCCTCGGCCAAAACCGCCGCACCGTCATCGCAGAAAACACCGTCTACCACGACGCCGCGCGCCCTTCACACGTCGTGCTGCCCGTGATGCCGCAGGCCGGCTGACACCCGGAACTGTGCGCCAATGACGAAACCTTGTGCTCTGCTCCGCCTCGCGAGGACCAACCCTGCCCATGCATGAACGACCTTCGCGCGTGTCGTTAAAAGCCATCTGCCGCACATTCCCGCAACTTGACACCCGTTCCCTATTGTCTACAATGACATACGCACGCTGGACATCCGTCCATCATTAGGAACCCACGATGGTCGACAACGGCGACAAGGAAGACAGTTTCGAGTTCACCGACGAGGGCGAAGCCGTAGAGTACATCGGCCTCGACGAGGCACGCGTACTCGCCATGCGCACGGCCGCGGAAACTCCCGGAGCGTACGGTCGGCGGTTTGAAGGCGTGCCCATGGCTTTCGAACTCGTCAGCCAGATCGAGACCGAAGACCACTACACCATCACGCTCTCGCTGCGGCCGCAGGGCGCGTACTCCGGGACGCCGGGACGAGAAGAATTCTTCATAACCAAGGTGGGCGAGATTCGTCACCGGCAGGTGCTGGCGGTCCCCG
>DCWO01000010.1:5748-7671 GCA_002328865.1 Dehalococcoidia bacterium UBA2160
CCCGTGCCGACCGGAACCGGCAGGCGAAGTTGGCAAAGACCCCTTCAGGCTGCTGCTGCCGTCGCTACCATCGCAATGTTGGTCATCGCCGTGCTTACGGCCCTGGGTAAATTCCCGCCCTCGACCAGCGAGGTGACGCCTGCTTCACCACCGCAGGAGCTGGGTCAGGGTACGGCGTCATTGACTGCGCCGAAAAGAATGCCTTTGAACACAGGAGTTCTCGTAACCTTAGACGTCGAACTGCAGAAATTCGTCGCCGCAAATGTCGATATCCCGATTTCGTACTCGCTGTCTCCATACCCGCAATCACTGGCCAGACCAGCCAGTTCCGAAGTGAATGAACCACTGGGAAGACTCCGGCGTTACGGAATCAACGTCTATTCGCAGATGCGGGCACGATTGATTGCACCTCAGTTCCGAGGGCACGATGAGGCCGAAGCGGAATGGGATGAGATTGCTCTCCCTGATGGCACGGGTGCTTGGACATGGAATCTCCAGCCAAAATCAGATGTCGAGGCGGGATCATATGAAATCCTCGTAAGACTCGATGCATACGGGGAGGCCTTGGACAATTCCGGCAATACTGAAATCTCTATGTCTGTACCGGTTGTGATCGAAGACCCGACTTCGCCCAAAAGCACTCCGACTCCACCGGCAGGGACGCCCATATCGGTGCCACTTGCCGCAGGTGCGCCGGCCCAACTGAAGTCACCTGGGGGCGATGTGACCGTCGATCTGTCTGCCGGTTCGGTGAGTGAAGACGTGATTTTATGGTACCTGCCCGTGCAGGTCCAAACGGTCATGCTTCCCCCGGGCTTCGAAGTCACGGATAACGTGTTCGATCTTCAAATCACCGGCCCTCAGCAGATCTCGGGAGGCTCCTACGAATTCGCCAAGCCCATCGCGATTACGATCGCGCTGAGCGACGCCGATGTTCAGGCGGCCCGAGGCGATGGGTCAAATCTGGTGATCCAGCACTTCAAAGGTGGCGGCGCGCAATGGACGCAGCTTCCGACCACGGTCAATCTCGAAGGACGCAAGGCCAGCGCACTCGTGGACAACCTCAGCGTCTTCGCCCTCACCGTCCGCCTGGAGCCCACGCCGACGCCAACCGCAACACCAGTCCCCTCGCCTACGGCAACGCCAACCGGCATCCTGATTCACACTCCGACAGTTACCCCAGGTGTCGTGGCTCCCACGCCGGTCCTATTGTCAACGCCAACGCCCACGAGAACGCGAACACCGATGCCGACGCGGACTCGGACGCCCGTACCAACGCCAACGACATCCCCGACAGCTACGGCCGTGCCTCCAACGGCGACCGCGACTTTTACGCCGAGCCCAGTGCCTACGATCATCCCCACGGCTACAGCTACGCCGACGCCGACGCCCACGATCATCCCGACGACTACAGCCACCCAGACGCCTGTTCCTGAGCGACCCAACCTGCGGCCCGCCCAACCGGCCCAGTGGAACGCCCCACTGGTCGTCTCGGCAAGCCGCACCCAGTACTTGGAGACGCCACCGCCGGGCGGGTCACAGTTCGTCTTTGGCGAGCAGGCATACATCCACTGGGCCGTCGCAAACGACTCCCGCAGGGCGGTAACTGAGACTTTCCAGGTTGGTGTCATAGTGGACGGAACGGTGGTGATCACGTTCCCTGTGTCTGGGCTCGGGTCAGGCGAGACAGCCCTCGAGCTCAATATCGCGTTGTCGATTGTCGGCCCCGGACCGCACGAGCTAGCCCTGATCGTGGACGTGGACGACCGCGTAATCGAGGGCAACGAGGGGGATAACGTCTTCCCGATCCTGCCGACGTGGGTGACGCCGACGCCTAGTCTTACGCCAACAGCCACGCCCACGGTGTCGCCCACCCCCTCGCCGACGATAACACCGACTCCGACGGCAACTCCAACGCCGACT
>DCWO01000010.1:7993-13297 GCA_002328865.1 Dehalococcoidia bacterium UBA2160
CCGACTCCGACGGCAACGCCGACGATAACGCCAACGCCGACGGCAGCGCCGACACCGACGCCGACGGTAACACCAACGCCGACGCCAGAGGTGATCGCCCACTACCTCTTTGATGACAATAACATAGACATCAGTGGGAACAACTATCATCTGATTAGTACGAACGTCGGGCATGTGAACAATACACTCTGGCTGAACGGGATCTACACCTACGACTTTGGGGGTTATAATGCCCGCACTCCCAACATGTCAGGCCTCGACTACTCGCGATTCTCTATTGAGTTGAAATTCGCGGTACACCCCTCCAGAACGGTGTCTTCGTACTTCCCCATCATCGTGGGAGGCATGAGCTATCGGTGGTTCAGTGTCTACCTAACCAGCGACAACGAGCTCGCATTCTCGTTGAACAATCAGAGCTTGACTGTCGTCTCTGACAGCGTGATCACCCTGAACCAATGGTATTCCCTCATCGCCAGGCTGGACCTCAACGCCCGGACGATGAAACTCTATCTGGACGGCAGTCTTGTCCAGAACTACGCTGTGGCTCCTGATTTTGAGCTGCAAGTCATCGCCAACAACGTGCAATCGGAGAAGCATTTCACGTTTACAAACTTCTCGAACGCGACTGCTTTCCATGGATGGGTCGATGAGCTACGTGTGTACGACTGAAGCTCTCCGATATGAGCGGGCCAACCACCCTCGGCTCAACTATCGGCGGGCCGGGCGGGCCTCTCCCCGTTGACGAGTGGGCCGTTCGCCATCCCTTCCTTGTCATGCCCGGACTCCCCAACCCGCCTCGCACGACGACCGCGTTCGCCTTTAGCGATGGGCGCATCGGGTGTATGCTTCGTGGATAGTCACGCCATGTAGTCCCTGGAGCGAATCCCATGACCACGACGACACGAACGCCCCGATTCGATATCGCCGCCCGAACGGCCATTTTGGACCGCGTCGAGGAGTTTACCGAGCTGCCCCTGTTGGCGCTGTCCTTCGTGATGATCCCGCTATTGGTTGGGCCGCCGCTTTGGGATTTGTCGCCGAATGAGGAAACGTTTTACGTCGTCCTGGACATCATTATATGGGGACTGTTCGCCATAGACATGGCGGTGAAAATCATCGTCGCTCCGCAACGGATCCGATACATACGAAGCCATTGGCTCGAAGTGATGGTGGTTGCCATCCCGTTCTTCCGGCCTTTCCGAATCGTTCGGGTGTTCGTGTTCGGCTCTCGTGCCCTGTTTGCCGCCAGAAGGTTGATGGGCGTTGACTACCTGCTTGTCTACGCTTTGGGGATCGTGATCGTATCAGGCACCATCGTGACGTCCGTGGAAGGCGGAGCGGGGTCGTCGATACATTCGTTCCCCGACGCTCTTTGGTGGTCGTTCGTCACCGTCACCACGGTCGGCTACGGCGACATGTTTCCGGTCACGTTTACCGGCAGGGTCATCGCGGTGGTGCTGATGTTAGCGGGGATCGGTCTGTTCGGCGGACTGACTGCAAACGTGGCTTCGTTGCTCATACGCACCGACAAAGCAGCAGACGCGCCCATGAACGACATTCTGACCGAAGTTAGGCTGCTCCGCGAAGAGGTCGCGAACCTGCGTCGTGACGGAGGTTGATCGTCCGAGGCGAAGTTGTGCCGGTCGTCAGCGTCGGTTATGCTTCTTCCAGACATCAAACCAAAGCAGACAGGTGAGATCGAGATGACGGAATCTGCACACTGGGAAGAGTATCGAGGATCGGTCGTAATACCGAGCCAGACCGAACAGCGCGGATTGACCGTGCTCCTGAACATAGCCGACAATGCGGTGACCGTGAAGTTCGACGAGCCCGTGGCAGGCGCGGCCGAGTGGAAGGGCGCAAACGTCCGAATCGTCGAGCGGCTCAAGTACCACGAGATCCAGTTCGCCACGACGGACCTGCCCGTGGACACGGTCGAGCTTGCTTGGAGGATGAACGCCGCCAAGGCCGAGCCTTCCATTGCCGGAGTCGTCGTGGTCCGACCCAACGAAATCCGCATCTCCGGCGAAAAGGGCTTCATCCTAAACCGCGTCGAGGGCTAGGGCCGCCGATCCCAACGTACTCCAGCGACCGTGGTCATCGAACGACTACGTTGGCCGCCGTCACGCCTGCCACATACTGTGTCATCACGACGCGATAATATTGGGCACGGGTGTTATCGCAGCGAGGGCTTGATTCCCTGCGTGGCCCTAGATCCTTCTCCTTCTGCGGAAGGATCAGGATGACGGCGTAGTTTCGAGTACGCGTTCATGTTGCACGGGCGTCCGCGGTGACATTCACCGCAACTAATGCCGCGTGGGTTCGCCGGTGCTCTGGCCCCGATAGAATCGGGACCAAGCCCACCACCGCCCTGGGCGCCCCGACTAGCTCACTTGGGCGTTGTCGGCGTCCAGCTCCACCTCGACCAGCGGGCTCCTGGCCATCCAGTCGTCGATATCCCGCTCCCCGTCCAGTTTCGCGTGGATGAGCTCGAAAGCAGGCCTGCGCTCTGCCGCATCGGTTATCGGACGCGCGGTTGCCGGAATGTCCGCCTGGACGCTGCCCTTCAGGTGGAAGGTGAATCCGGGGTTCGCGATCATGTTGGCGTACCAGTCGCGCGGGCCGGGCGTCCCTGTGATGTAGAGCCGTCCGTCCAGGTTGTGAAACCAGATCTCTTTTCGCCGGGCGCTGCCGCTGGTGCGTCCTGTCGTCGTGATGTCGATGGTGCGGTCCGTTTCCAGTGCCTTTGCTACTCGCTCGTCCATAGTCGTGACCTCTCGTGAGATTTTGGTGAGCAATTTCTCGCGGCTCACCTGCCTGCCTCTTGCCTAGTATACCGGCCCAGGCGCGGTTTGTCGGCATTGGACCATTGCGCTGACTAGGGAGCGCTGGTATTATGTGGCTGCAGCCAATCCTGTCAGGGAACGGTGAGCGTTGAATGGGCGTGCAGGCCGGTGCATGGCGTATGGCTTCGGCCGCTGGCGGCGTAGCGGAGCATATGTTCGCGCCTTTTAGAGACCTTCCCTGATGGATGGGAAGGTCTTTTTATTTTGGCGGCGGATGGCTGGCCTTCGGGCTTGTGATGGAAGGCTCGGCCTGAAGACCGAGGCCACTGCGGGAAACCGGTGCTCTGGCCCCGATGGAATCGAGACCAAGCCACATCCGTGAAAGGAAGAATGGACAGCTTCGGAATCACAACCGTGCCCGGCATTCGCGTCGGCCACTACACGGACCGTGAGAACGCCACCGGATGCACCGTCGTGCTCAGTGAAGGCGGCGCGGTCGGAGGAGTCGATGTGCGCGGCTCGGCTCCGGGCACGCGCGAGACCGACCTGCTGGACCCAACGGCAATGGTCACCGAAGTCCATGCCGTCCTGCTGTCCGGCGGCTCCGCGTTCGGGCTCGGCGCGGCACAGGGCGTGATGTCGTTCCTCGAAGAGCGAGGCACGGGCATCGAGTTCGGCGGCGCTGTCATTCCCGTCGTCCCGGCTGCGATCTTGTTCGACTTGGGCCTCGTGACGAGCGATGTCCGACCCGGTCCTTCCGAAGGCCGCGCGGCGTGCGAGTCCGCGACCTACGGCCGGGTGGACGAGGGCAGCGTCGGGGCCGGTACAGGCGCCACAGTCGCAAAGCTGCTGGGCCGAGAGAAGTCGATCAAGGGCGGCATCGGAACGGCCAGCGTCGACCTGGGCGGGGGATTGCTTGTCGGAGCGATCATCGCCGTCAACGCGGTGGGCGGAGTCGTCGATCCGGATACGGGCGATGTCGTGGCCGGACCTGTCAGCGACGAAGGCGAAATGCTCGACTCGATGAAGCTCATTACCACCCCGGGGTTCACCCGCGAAGCCGGGGCGGCTCCGACGAATACAACGATCGGCGTCGTGGCAACCAACGCGACCCTCGACAAGAGCCAGGTCAACAAACTGGCGTCGGTGTCGCACAACGGCCTCGCCATGGCTGTGCGGCCAACCCACATGATGAGCGATGGCGACACGATCTTCGCGCTGGCGACTGGAACGACGAACGTAGCGGCGGACGTCAATCGCCTCTGCGCCGCGGCCGCGCTTGCCGTGAGCCGAGCGATACTCCGCGCGGTGCGCAAGGCCGAGGGCATTGGCGGCGTGCCGAGCATCGAGGAGCTGGGCAACGGTTCGAACGATGACTGAAGCTGTGGCATTCGACAAGGGCACATCGTTAGCCTTTATTGGCGCTGGCTATGTGGGCGGATCGCTGGCCATCGCGCTGGCGAACGCCGGATATCCGGTCGTCGCAGTCGCCAGTCGAACCTTCGCGTCAGCACAGGCTGTCGCCGCACAAATCCCCGGCAGCTCCGCGTTCGAAAGCATCGCGGATGCCGCAGCGCGCGCGCAGTTCGTGTTCATAACGACTCCGGACGATGCGATCGGCCCCACCTGTGAATCGATGCCGTGGCGGCTAGGCCAGGGCGTCGCACACTGCTCCGGGGCTGCATCCGTGGATGTCCTCGACCCGGCGACGGTGCGAGGCGCGATTGCTGGCGCCTTCCATCCGCTGCAGTCATTCAACTCGATCGAGAACGGAGTCCTATCCGTGCCCGGGACCACATTCGGTATCGAAGGCGACGCCCCGATGCAGAGCTACCTGAGCGACATGGCGCGCGCTGTCGGCGGGAATCCGATTTTGTTGAAACCCGAGGACAAGGTCCTGTACCACACGTCCGGCGTGCTCATGGGCAACCTGCTGGCCGTGCTGGGATCGGTCGCGTCGAGGATATGGGAGCAGTTCGACCACACCACCGACGAGGGCGCCAGGGCGCTGGCCCCGATGATGAAGGCGGTGGCCACCAACCTCGAAACCTCGGGCGTGCCGGGAGTGATTGCCGGCCCATACCCCAGGGGCGACATCGGCACGGTCCGCAAACATCTCGAGGCCCTTAGCGGGAGTGTGCCAGAGTATCTGCCGCTGTACTGCGAGCTGGCTCTGGCCGGACTGCCGTTCGCGGTCGAAAAGGGCGCGCTGGACCCCGAGCGGGCGCGAGAGATCGAAGCTTTGGTCAACCAGTACAAATCTCGACAGGCGAGTCGCGCGACTGCCTGACCGGAAAGACGGACTTCACTCAAGAGAAGACATGAGGAGGCGCCGATCATGCGTGTAACCATCAGAGACCTGCGGCAGATGAAGCGTCGGGGCGAGAAGATCCCGATGATGACGGCCTACGACTACACGTCGGCCAAACTGCTGGAACAGGCCGGAATTCCGCTCATGCTTGTCGGCGACAGCCTGGGTCAGGTCGTCCTCGGCTACGATTCGACTGTTCCGGTGACC
>DCWO01000010.1:13622-62227 GCA_002328865.1 Dehalococcoidia bacterium UBA2160
TGGACGAGATGGTCCACCACGTCAAAACCGTCGTGCGCGGCACCGAGCGAGCGCACGTCATCGGCGACATGCCGTTCGGGAGCTATCACGCCGACATACCGGAAGCCATCCGTAACGCGGGGCGCCTACTGAAGGACGGCGGCGCCCAGTCGGTGAAGCTCGAAGGCGGCCAGCACATGGCGGAAACAGTGAGCCGCATCGTAAAGAGCGGCATCCCAGTCATGGGCCACATCGGCCTGACGCCTCAGTCCGTCAACCAACTTGGCGGCTATCGCGTGCAGGGGAAGTCGCTTAGCGCGGCGATGGATCTCATGGAAGACGCCAGAGTGCTCGAGGAAGCCGGCGCATACGCGATAGTCCTAGAATGCGTGCCGGCGCAACTCGCGAAGTTGATCAGCGAACGCGTGAAGGTCCCGACGATCGGCATCGGCGCTGGCGTCGGCTGCGACGGGCAGGTGCAGGTGTTCCACGACTTCCTGGGCTTGCTCAGCGACTTCGTGCCCAAGCACGCGCGCCGCTACGCCGAGTTGGGCGAAACGATCAAAAACGCCGCTGCCGCGTACATCTCCGACGTTCAGGAGGAGGCGTTCCCGACCGAAAAAGAGAGCTTCACAATGAGCGAGTCGGTTCTGCACGAGCTGGAGGGTCGCGCATTCAAACCAGCCTAGGCGCCGCCTTGAACAGCAAGAGATGAAAGTCATCGAAACGGTCGACGCGTTTCGCGACGCAAGGTGCCGTGCTGCTGAGCCACTCGGCCTAGTGCCGACCATGGGTTACCTGCACGAGGGTCACCTCGCACTAGTGCGCCGTGCCCGAGCAGATAATCGAACCGTGGCGGCAAGCATATTCGTGAACCCGACTCAGTTCGCGCCCACCGAAGACTTGGCCACCTATCCGCGGGACATGGAAGGGGACTTGGAGAAGCTGGAGCGCGAGGGCGTCGACCTGGTTTTCGCGCCAGATTCCGACGCGGTGTATCCGGCCGGATTCGACACTTACGTCGACGTCGGAGACGTTGCCAACCGACTGGAAGGCCAGCATCGACCCGGACACTTCCGCGGAGTCGCTACCGTGGTCTGCAAGCTGCTCACGATCGTCCGACCGGACCGCGCCTACTTCGGCCAGAAGGACGCGCAGCAGTGCCTGGTAATCCGCAAGCTCAACGCCGACCTCAACCTGGGCGCCGAGATCGTCGTCGTCCCAACGGTGCGCGACCCCGACGGCCTCGCCCTCAGCAGCCGCAACGCCTACCTCAAGCCCGAGGAGAGAGCCGCCGCCCTGACGCTGTCGCGCTCGCTGCATCTGGCCCGGGAGATGTACGATGATGGCGTTCGTGACACCGAAGAGATCCGGTCACGGATGCAAGCCCTCATCGAATCGGAGCCCGGCGCCCGCCTCGACTACGTCAGCATCGCAGACGCTCAGACGCTGGACGAGTTCGACGCCATCGACCGTCCGGCACTGGTGTCGCTGGCCGTCCACGTGGGCAGCGTGCGCCTGATCGACAACGCCCTGCTGCCGTCGCGTCTCGGTGCAGGCTGAACGGCCCACTCTCTGGCTTACTGCCGATTCGTCGCCACCCAGAGCATGTCACTGCTGTCATCGCTAAGAGCGCCCCGGTGGAAGTCTCCGTAAACCGCCTCGATTTCGAATCCAGCCCTCTCCAGCAGGTGCCTCATCTCGAATCGAAACACGCAATGAAGACGTATCGGACCCCTCTCCCAACGGGATGTGACTTTGCCATCTGCGTCGATCTCTTCCCAAACCATTAACAGCGATGCCGTTTGGGTGGACGGTTCATACGTCCATGCCTGCGATGTTTGAATGCGGCGTCCAGTCTCCGGGTGGATCAGAACTTGCCCCGGTTCGAAGACGCCCCCTTTGCAGCCGCGCAAGCTCCCGAGCCAGATCGTATTCTCATGGCCCATGTGGTCGAGATGCACGACCAGTTTCCCTCCGGGAACCAGATGTCTCTTGATGCATTCGAGGCACGCTGTCTGGTCCTCCGGAGTCACCAGATTCTGAAAGGCGTGCCCTGGGATGATCGCACACGTGAATCGCTCGCCCAAGTCGAAGGACCTCATGTCGCCACGCGCCCAGCGAACGTTTTGAATGCCCCGGCTCTTGGACCGCGCCACGTCCAGCATCCATTCCGAGTGGTCAAGCCCAACAACATTTGTGCCCTCTCGTGCGAGCTGCAGCGCCACGCGCCCGGTGCCGCTGGCCACTTCCAGAAGATTCACTTCCTCGGGTTTTCGGTCACCGATCAACGCACGATAGAAGTCCATCTCGCCGGGCCAATCCGGAACGGACAAGTCGTATAGCTGCGCATATAGCGTTTCGACTGCGGGGTCGGTCCGTCTGCTCATGATCGCCTCCCATCTGTTGAATCGCCGGATTCGTGAGCGCAGGTCACGCCATGGGTTCATGTTGAGTTGCGAACATTCTATCCTCAAGTCATTCTGTGCACGAGACTCTTCCTGTGATTGCCGCAGGTCGCATATCATGCTGACGCGACCTCGCTGTTTTGAAGAGTGGTGACATTTGGTCGCGTCTCTAATAAGCTCATGGAGCCTGGATCATTTCCCGCTGCCGGCGGTCGATCGTTGACAGCCACTGCCGAAGGATTGCACACATGAAGATCACCGATGTCGAATGCCTGGTGTTGGATCGCTCATTCCCGTTCGTTCGGGTGTACACAGACGACGGAATCGTCGGCATCGGCGAATGCTTCCGCAGGCAGCTTGGCGTGACCAAGATGCTGATCGATGAGCTGATGAAACCCGCCCTCGTCGGCAAGGACCCGCTCGACACAGAGGTCCGCTGGCGCGACATGGCTCGAGCCGGTTCCGCGACCGAGCTCGGCGGCGCGATCTACTGCGCCATCGCAGGTCTCGACATTGCTCTGTGGGACATCAAGGGCAAAGCGTTGGGGATGCCGATTCACAAGTTGCTCGGCGGCAAGATCCGTGACAAGGTTCGCGTCTACGCCAGCTCGATGGCGCGCGACCTGACGCCGCTGGAGGAAGGTCGCCGGGCCGCGTCCTTCGTCGAGCAGGGCTACGACACGTACAAGCTGCACAGCGCGGTGCCCGGCGCCATCGACGACCCCGCCGATCAGACAATCGAAACGGTAACGGCTGTGCGAGCCGCCGTGGGCGACGATGTCGACATCCTGGTGGACGTCAACGGAGCATACTCCGTGCATCACGCCATCGAGATCGGCAAGGCGCTGGAGGATCTGGGCGTGTTCCACTTCGAGGAGCCGCGACCGGCCAACGACCTCGAAGGCCTCGCCCAGATCGCCGATGCACTGACCATCCCTATCGCGTCAGGAGAGATGATCTACGACCGCTTCCAGTATCGGGACCTGATCCTGCAAGGCCGGGTGGACATCATCCAGCCCGACATCGTCAAGGTCCCGGGCTTCACCGAGTTCCTAAAGATCGAAGCCCTTGCCTCGGCGTTCGGCATCCCGATCACGGTGCACAACACCCAGCCGATCCTGAGCACCGTCGCCCACCTGCACTTCTGCGCCGCCAGCACCATGACGCCCTACGCGCAGGAGTACAACATCGAGCACATCTCCATCCGCGACGAGATATCCGTGCTGAAAGAGCCGCTCGAGGTCGTCAACGGCCACATCGCCGTCCCAGAAGGCCCCGGCCTCGGCGTCGAGCTAGACGAAGCCGCCCTCAAGGAGCTCGCATCGCGCTAAGCCGAGCCGCCCAATCGTGGGGATTGCAAAGGGGATCGCCCCTTTGCACGTTGTAACCGATGATCAAACCCGTGCACAGCCTGCAAGCATGTCGCTCAAACGCTGCCGATTATCCCAGAGGATGGAGTTCTCGCGGAGCGGAGCCCATGCTCGTCGAGTCCAAAACTCTTTGCGAGGGTCTCGGTCATCGAGAACGGCCACGAAATCCCATTTCGGGTCGCGCTCTCGGATATCGTAGATCCGGCGAGCCCAACGCTCTGCAACCGCTAACGCAACGGTCTCGCTCGACGCGGTCAATGGATGAATCAGCAGATTGTGATTGTCGTCAATGTGGAACTTGACTGAATACCGCCCTTGTTGACCGCGAACCGCGAACTCCCTGTCATACGAAACGCCGCTAGCTATGATCAGGGCTTCAACATCATCGTGAAACGGCGACCGTTTTGATGGCCGGCTTTGCTGGATCAGGTCGGTCACGGAGATAATGGACTGAATCAGCCTGTGCAACGCTTTTCCAAAACCGGCAGGCACGTCCGAAATGACGACAAGTTCGGACTTGGCAATCGCGACCCCGCGCTGGTTGCAGATGTCCTTGGCCCGCGTGACGATACTCTTGGTCAGCGTCAGGCCGTTGACGTGCAGATACCCCAAGGTATCGCCCATGTCGCTGAGGTGGACCGACCCATCGGACTCGACACGCATCTCAATCTCAATGCTCCCACCGTCGGGACGATCGAAAGGCGTCGTCACAAGGAATCCTTCGTCGGACGGAGCAGCCTCGAAATCACTTTCAAGATCTGCCAAATATCCCCTAATCAGATCATCGCTGGTATAGATGGTAGCCATCCAGGCACCTCTCGACGGTTATGGCATCGATAATTCACGGAAAGTCCCGGGGAGATATCTACCGTTCAATTCGATATTGCATTCGGCCAAAAAGTCCAACAACTCCTCGTTGGGGTCGCCTGTCCGAATATCATCGGGTATGTACACTCGTTTGTCTTGCCAGTCATCGTCCCAGTAATGCTTGTGCGGTTGCCTGATGACCTCCCGAGATACGGGATCTCGATGCCGGTCATGCACCGTGTACTTTCGAATGGGTGTATTCTCAAACAACACCGCGAGGCTGCGATTGGTGCGCCCAACAAATCCCCTGAGACGAAGCATGTGACCGGATTCCAGGGACAAGACCGCCGCATCCAGGCGATAGTTGCGTCCATCGCGACTCCAACGCAGATTGACCGCGATCACCTTGTGTTCAGCGATTATAGCATCGGCTTCGGACGCGGATACCATGCGTGCCTCCGTGCCTGAAGCTTATCAGAACGAGAAATCCGCGAACAGGAACCGGCGGCGCCTCGTCGAATGGCAGAGTATTCAATCGTGGGGATTGCAAAGGGGCGCGCCCCTTTGCGCGTCGATTCCAGCGGTCACAGGTTGTCGATGTGCACGGGCTCGATGTCGGCGGCGAGATCGAAGCCGAGGATGCGGGAGTAGAAGTACAGCTCCGCTTCCAGCGCGCGGATGACGTTCTCGGCCTTGCGGAAACCGTGCTGCTCGCCCTCGAAGGGGAGGTACGCGACGGGCAAGCCCTTCTTCTTCAAGGCGGCCACCATCATCTCGGCTTGGTTCGGGAGGACGATCTTGTCCTCCAGCCCTTGCAGCAGGATGATCGGGCACGAGAGCATTTCGGTGTGATGGATGGGCGACCGCTCGACGTACAGGTCGCGACGCTCTGGGTACGGACCGACCATCGAGTCCATGTACCGCGATTCGAATTTGTGGGTCTCTTTGGCCAGCGCCTCTAGGTCGGCGACACCGTAGTAGCTGGCGCCGACCTTGAACACGTCTCGGAACGTCAGCGACGCCAGGGTCGTGTAGCCGCCGGCGCTGCCGCCGCGGATGATGAGCCGATCGACGTCGACATCGCCGCGGTCCACGAGGTATTGCGCCGCGTTCACGCAATCGGCGATGTCTACGACTCCCCAGCGTCCGTTGAGCCTGCGGCGGTACTCGGTTCCATAGCCCGTGCTGCCGCCGTAGTTGACGTCCGCGACAGCTATGCCTCGGCTGGTCCAGAACTGATACGCCAGGCTGAACGACGTCGACGCCGCTCCCGTCGGGCCGCCGTGGCTCACGACGAGCAGCGGCGGCCGTTCGTCGGTCGGGCCGTCGTAGTCGGCGTTCCGAGCGGGGTAGTAGAACGCGTGGGCCGTCAGTCCGTCATCGGTCGGGAACTCGATAGTCTCGGGGATCGACAGGTAGCCCTCGTCGACCTCGACCTCTTCCGATCGCTTGAACACGTCCATGCCGCCCGTGTCGGCATTCAGCCGGATGATCGCGTCGGGTTCCGTCGCCGAACTCGCCTCGAACACGATTTGCCCCGGCGACGCCTTGATGTCGCCTCTGCCGGTATCCGTGTACGGCGAGTCGATCACGGTCAGCTCCAGCGTCTCCGTGTCGATGCTGGCAAGGCCCCAGATGCCGCGCTGATTGAATTCGCACACGATTCGTCCCGCCGATTCGAAGGCATAGGTTTTCATGCCCACACCCCACTGCGGGGCACCGAACTCCGCGTCCATCGGCGCCAATGGTTGGGCATAGCCGTCGACGATTCGGTAAAGGTTCCACCAACCCGAGCGGTCGGACACGAAGTGCAGGACGCCGTCGGGCGACCACTCCGGCTGGAGGATCGACTCGGTCGGGCCGCCGGCGACAATGCTCGCGCCCTCGAGCGACCCGTCGTCCGCAATACGCGCCGTCCACAGCTCGACGCCGTCCCACGGCATGTTGGGGTGATTCCACGCCATCCATGCGAGCCGCGTCCCGTCCGGACTCAAGGCAGGTGAAGAGTAGAAGTCGGCGCCGGATACCAGGACATCGCCCTCTCCGTCATGCTCCAGATCGAGGCTGACCAGAGTGTTGACCGCCTCCCGTCCGTCGACCGTGTGGTCTTCGCGGATGCAGATCATCCGGCCTCGACGCCGATCCAAGACACCGTCGGCGTAACGAAGGTCAACCGCGGGAGTCAGAGGCCGTGGCTCGCTCCCGGGATTCTGGCGATAGACCCGCTGGTCGGCGAAGTTGCTGAAATAGACAACGCCTCCGTCCACGACGAACGACCGTCCACCGTACTCGTGGACCCGTGTGCGGACGTTGAACGGCGCCGGCGTGACGTCGGCCACCGAACCGTCCGCCGCACGACGCACGACCACGTTGCGAGCGCCTTCCTGCGGCCGCATCTCGACCCAGTAGATGTCGTCGCCCTCCAACTCGATCTGCCCGAGTCGGACAGAGTCGGCGACTATGCTTCCAGCGGTGATCGGCGATTTCCAGGAGCCGAAGGGTGCGATAGTGGGCGATGGCATTTCGTCTATCCTTGTGGCCAAGAATGTTGCACACGGCGGCAAGTCTTCGTCTTGCCGTCGTTGTATGGACGCGTCAACGCGAGAGAACATGTCAGTTCCCGAATGCGGCGCTCCCCGATCTGGGATGCGGGGAACGGGCTAGGCGCCGGCCACGCGACGGGCGTGCCCCTCCCAATATGGCTCTCGCAACACCCGCTTGAGCACCTTCCCCGTGGCGTTGCGAGGAAGCTCTGAGACGAAGTCCACAGATCGGGGTCGCTCGAAGCCGCCCATCTTGTCGCGGCAGAAATCGATGACCTCCTCCTCGGTGGCCGTCTCCCCTTCTCTCAACACCACCAACGCCTTCACCGTCTCGCCCCATTGCTGGTCGGGCACTCCGATGACAGCAACGTCGGCGATCGACGGGTGCTGGAACAGTGTGTTCTCAACTACGTTTGGGTAGACGTTCTCTCCGCCAGACACAATCATGTCCTTGACGCGGTCGCGAATGTAGATGTAACCCTCTTCATCGATGATCCCCGCGTCTCCGGTGTGCATCCATCCACCACGGAGGGCTTCGTCGGTCTCGTCGGGGAGATTCCAGTACCCTTTCATGACTTGTGGACCGCGAACCACGATCTCGCCGATGGCGCCGGCGGCAACTGGGTTGTCGTCCTCGTCCACGATGCGGACCTGGGTGCTCAACGCGGCTCGACCCGCGGAGAGCAGAAGCTCGGACCTGCTATCCAGCGCCAGCTCATGATCATTCTTGCTCAGGACGGTTGCCACGCCTGTTAGCTCGGTCATTCCGTAAGCCTGTACGAAATCGCACTTGAACACCTCAATTGCCCGGCGCAACGTCTGCTCGGCTATTGGGGAAGCGGCGTATGCAACGGTCTCCAGAGTATCGTAGCTCCGCTCGGCTATGTCGGGCACGAACACCAGACACGCTTGGATCATCGCGGGCACTAAAGTTGTGGCAATGATCCGCTCCTCGCTCAGAGCGGCAACCACGGCAGGGGGCACGAAGTCTTCGTGTATGTACAGGCACGCTCCACTGTTGACGACTGCAAAGCCGGTCACGGCGGCGGCTATGTGGTAGAAGGGCGCCACAATCAGGTCTCGATCGCCTCGCTTCAATGAAAAGACCGGGGCGAGTTGCACCAGTTGCGCCGTAACTCCGCTGTGGGTGATGATCGCGCCTTTCGGACGGCCGGAGGTGCCGCTGGTGTACATCTGGCAGAAGTCATCGCTCTCGGCCACGTCCACTTCCGGCGCCGTTGCCGGCTGGTCATCGACCCACGCGCGGTAGTCCTGCCAGTCCGGCTCCCCAGCGCCGTCGATGGCGATGCAGCGGCCAACCGTCTCCATCTCGCCTCGGACGCCGTCAACTGCCTCCACGTATTCGGCCGCACTTATCAGCATCTTGGCCTGGGAGTCGTTGACGATGTACGTCCACTCCGGAGGCGCGAGCCGAAAATTCAGCGGCACCGGCACGACCCCCGCTTTGGAGGCGGCATAGTACATGATCGGGTACTCGATGCTGTTTTTGGAGAGGAACGCAAACCGATCGCCCTTTCGCAGCCCGGCGTCGGCAAATGCGTTGGCCAGTCTGTTCGCTTCGACATCGGCTTCGGCATAGCTGACGCGCCGGTCGCCGAGGATGGCGAAATCGGCGCCTGGCTGCTCGCGTGCGTGAAACTCAAGATAATCGTGAAGCCTCATTATCTCTTTACCTCCGCCATGAATTAAACACGGGTGCTTCTGGCTTGCCGCGCAGTGTACTTGTTTTGCTGAAGCAACACAATTTGCGCTAATGATCGGAGGATACGCCTGAGCACTTCGTCGAACGGGCTCCGACTCTCTCGGCGTTTATCGGTGTCGGGCGGATCGATTCGCCGCTACAGGCAGCGTTCCGTCTCGCGCCTGACGTGGTCGCGCAGCTCCGGGGTCAGCGGGCCGATCGAGCCGGCCTTCGCGTTCTCGTGGATGCGCTCGGGTCGCGACGTGGCCGGGATCGCCGAACTCACCCTGGAGTCGGACAGAACCCACGCCAGAAGCGCCTGGCCCCATGTCTCGACTCCGAGATCGGCGAGGGGCGCTAGGTCCGGCTCGGACTTGAGCTCCTTCACGTACCGCCCTTTCTTGAGCGGCTCCATGACCAGGATGCCCACGCCGAGTTCCTCCGCCACCGGCAGTATCTCGGCCTCGCATCCGCGCTCGATCACGTTGTACGGGATTTGCACCGTGTCGATTCGTCCTGACTTCATCAGGTCGACGATGACGGGGTACGCCTCGTGCACCATCGCCGTGACGCCGATCATGCCGATTCTGCCTTCGTCTTTCAGCGTTTCGAGCGTGGGTAGGTGCGTCTCCCAGTCGATCATGTTGTGGATTTGGTACAGCTCGATGTAGTCCGTCTGAAACAGCTCGAACGACTGTGCGATCTGCGCCTCGCCCGCCTCCTTGCCCTCGCACCGCACCTTCGACGCAAGGTGGAAGCTGTCGCGCCGACCCTTCGTCGTTACGCCAACGACACGCTCTGCGGCGCCATACGCCGACGCGCAGTCGATCAGGTTCACCCGCTCCACGATGCAGTTGTCGACGATCTGACTTCGCACGGCGATGTCCTCATCCGACGACACGTCGAACGCCCTCAGCGTGCCCAACCCAATGGCCGACACCTCGGTTTTGCCAAGCTTGCGGTATTCCACGTTCTGTTCTCCTTACGTCTGTTGGCCGCCCAATTCGACGTCAACCCCGCCCAATGAAGGGCATCTTGGTCGCGATGAGCTGGATGAACTGCACGTTGGCGTCGAGCGGCAGGTTCGACATGAACACGACCGCCTCGGCGACGTTGTCCACGTCGAACCTTGGCTCGATGCGGACCTCGCCGTGGGCCTGGAGCGCGCCGATGCTGCTCATCCGATCGGTCGCCGTGGTCGCGGCGTTTCCGATGTCGATCTGGCTGCAGGCGATGTTGTACTTGCGGCCATCCAGCGAGGTCGCCTTGGTCAGTCCGGTGATTCCGTGCTTGGTGGCAACATACGGCGCCGAGTTCGGACGCGGAACGTGGGAGGCCGTGGAGCCGTTGTTGATGATGCGGCCGCCCATCGGGTCTTGGTTTTTCATGATCTTGATCGCTTCCTGGGTGCACAGGAACGTGCCGGTCAGGTTGCTGTCGACGACCCTCTTCCACTGCTCGTAGGTCAGGTCTTCGAGCAGGATGCCCGGAGCGCCGTGCCCGGCGTTGTTGAACAGGACATCGAGGCGGCCGAACGCATCGATTGTCTTGGAGAACAGCGTCGCGACCGCTTTGGGGTCGCCCACGTCGGCTGACACGGTCAGCGTCCGCGATCCGGCGTCTCCCGCCTCCTGCATGGTCTCTTCCAGCGGCTCCGTGCGACGCCCCGCCTGCACGACGGAGTATCCGTCATGCAACAGGGCCAGAGCGGAAGCTTTGCCGACCCCGGTGCCCGCGCCCGTAACTATTCCGACCTTCCCATTGGATGTCATCGGTCACGTCTCCCAACTACTCGAACCGGTCGTCCTGATTCTGACGCTTCAAGGACTCGGACCTCGCGACCCGCCCTATCCTCGCCCAATGAACGGCATCTTCGTCGCCATGATCGTGATGAACTGCACGTTGGTTTCCAGCGGCAGGTTCGATATGTAGAGCACGGTCTCCGCGACGTGTGCAACGTCGAACGTCGGCTCGACTTCGACTTCGCCGCGGGCTTGCGGGACTCCCTGCCCCATCCGCTGCGTCATCGGAGTAGCAGCGTTGCCGATGTCGATCTGGCTGCAGGCGATGTTGTACTTGCGTCCGTCCAGTGAGGTCGCCTTGGTCAGCCCGGTGACGCCGTGTTTGGTTGCTGTGTACGGCGCCGAGTTAGGCCTGGGTGTGTGCGCCGATATCGAACCGTTGTTGATTATGCGGCCGCCCATGGGGTCCTGGTTCTTCATGATCCGGATCGCTTCTTGCGTGCACAGGAAAGTTCCGGTCAGGTTGGCGTCCACGACTCCCGTCCACTGCTCGTACGTGAGGTCTTCCATGAGCACGCCCGGCGAGCCGTGTCCGGCGTTGTTGAACACCACGTCCAGGCGGCCGAATTTCTCCATCGTCTTGGAGAACAGTTCCGCGACGGACTCGGGGTTGCCCACGTCGCCCTGCACGGCCAGCATTCGCGAACCGGCCTCGCCGGCCTCGGCTATCGTCTCTGCCATCGGTTCGGCGCGGCGCCCCGATATCGCGACGGAGTACCCGCCCCGTACCAGCGCAAGCGCGGACTCCTTGCCGATCCCGCTGCCGCCGCCCGTAATGATTGCAACCTTTCCGTTTGATGTCATCGATCATGTCTCCTAGCTGGTGTGATTTGACGTCGATTTCCAGCGTGCCGTAGCCAGCGGAGCCTTCAACGATGGGCTCGGCGCGACCGCACAATTCTCCGTCGCAATGACTTTCGCGGCCGCCATCGGCACTGAGTTGCGATTATAGCCGCGCGGCCGCAACCACGCCACCGTTGCTCCAACTCCGAACAGTGGCACTGCAACAGGCAGCGATCGAATGCCGTCTCTTTGGCGCCGTCCCCGACCGTCGACACAACATTCGCACAACGATGAGATGATCAACAGGCTATGTCGCTCGACACGCTGCTGGCGACCAGAGATTGTTGGTCACGGGCATGGTGATCGTACCAAGAATTCCCCGAACAAGGTGCGACGCCACCAGTGGGGTTTGGGATTGAAAATTACCGTTCCGCACGTTGGCGGATGACCCGAACAGATCGATGGCATCGTTGGCAAAGAATACAAATGATGCATGATATTGACACGCTCATCGGCGGTGCATACCATACATGCCATCCCAGGATGCGGCGCCGCCAGGGCGCCCGAACCATCTGGGAAATCCGGATTGAGCGACGCCCATGACCTCCAACACCGACCAGACAGACGACATCTCCGTTCCGTGGGGAGACCCGGCCGATGCGCAGGGCACATGGACGTTCGATGCGATGCACACTCCGGACGTGATGACGCCCCTGGGGTTCGACCTATACTGGGATCCATTCATCAGCGGATTTCGCGAAGGAATCAGCTTGCGCTATGTCAACTACTACGTCTTCGTGGACTGGATGCGTCCACCAATCCCAACATGGACTTCTGAAGAAGTGCTGAAGAACCTCGCTCCGGCTTGGTCCAGGTGGCGCGACAAGGCCATACCGGAGCTGCAAGGCCTTTTCGAGTACTATCGCCGAACAGACTTCGACAGGCTTTCCAACACGGCCCTTGCAGATGAAATCGACAGGTTAAGGAAGACGCGCCCCAGGCAGGGGAGGCTTCACTCTCTGACCCTGGGCCCCTGGATGATGGCCATGAACCTGCTGATGGACATCTACAAAGAGCTTGTCGGCGGTGATGACGTGGCCGCGATTCGCCTAGTTCAAGGTTACAGCAACAAGAGCGTCGAGGCCGGCCACGAATTGTGGGATTTGAGCAAGTTGGCGGCATCCCTGCCAACCGTCCGTGAGACGTTGATGCAGGTAACTTCGGAGTCGGCCCTCCAGTCGCTAGCCGGGTTGGAACGGGAGCCGGATGCGGAACCGTTCCTCAGTGCCTTCGCATCATACCTGGACGAGTACGGGTGGCGCACGGACCTCAATGAAATGGCCACACCCACCTGGGCCGAGGACCCGACCATTCCCCTGTGCCAACTGCGCACCTACCTGGAGATGGGCCATTACGATCCGAAGGAAGAGATGAAGCGGCTGGGCGAGGAGCGAGACGAGGCCATTTTGCAAGCAATGTCGTCCTTGCGGCCGGAGGATCGCGCTCGTATGGACGCCGTTCTGGACATCGCCACAGAGCTGGCGCCCATCCAAGAAGACCACAACTACTACATCGACCAGCGGCTCGCCAACATCCCTCGCAGGCTCGTCCTCGCTGCTGGCCGTCGCCTGGCAGATGGCACGCTCTCCGACCCGGCCGACGTGTTCTACCTCCGGGAGAGCGAGGTGCGCTCCGCCCTGGCCGGTGAGGATAGCGACTACGCGGACCTCGTAGGTTCCCGCCGATCCGAGATGGCGCGATGGGCCAGCGTCACGCCACCAGCGTTCGTTGGCACTCCACCTCCTGATTCGGAGGATCTGCATCGGCGCTTCTGGGGCGAGCACCGGTTGCGCAGCGATCAACCCAACGTATTGCCCGGCAATGGCGGCTCCGCCGGCGTTGCCACAGGCCCTGCCAGGGTGTTGATGAACCTCGGCGAGGCATCACGGCTGAAGCGTGGCGACGTACTGGTCGCACGCACGACCCTGCCGCCATGGACGCCGCTGTTCGCGCTGACGAGCGCCATCGTCGTGGAGACTGGCGGCATCCTCAGCCACGCCGCCGTCACCGCCAGGGAGTACGGCGTCCCAGCAGTCCTCGGCGTCACTGACGCGACACGGCTCATCCGCGACGGCCAACTGATCGAGGTGGACGGCGCCAAGGGCAGGGTGCGAATCCTGTCCTGACGCAGACAGGCTCTCTGGCCGGACTCATGTCATGATTGCCAGGACCCGCGGGCGCACAGATCGTGGCCCAGATTACGCCCAACTCGCTGGTGAATGCTACTGCGTCGCAGCGACAGGCGGCGGCTTCAGGCCCGTCATTCTCCAGTTCACCTCTGCGTGGCCTGTAGCGGCGTCGATGACGCATGCGGGCCGGCTCGCTGGATCGTTGACCTCCAGGTCGATCCACCACGTCCCTGACCAGTCGTTGTAGTGGGTGTTCGCCTCGCCCATCAGCGCGCCCGCCTCTGCGCAATCGCTGCTCGCTGCGATAAGTCTCGCCTCTGCCTGAGTCATCTCGTCGGCCAGGGATTCACTGACGCCGACGTGGAAGACGTACCGGGCCGACTCGATCGCCTCGTCCTCCCACGGCCGCCTGTAGTCCAACGAGAGCTCAGCCGTCCCGAAGGCGAGGGCGCGGAACGTGTAGTGCTCCACGCCTCCGGCGCCCGGCAGGTTGGACCCGGGCGTGGCCTGTTCGTAGCGTTGCTCTACGAGCTCCATCGAGCTGCCGTCAAACTCGGGACCTATCTCCCAACTGTAGCCGGTCGTGATGTTGGACTCCAGCGAAACCGTGTGTGACTCGCCCACCCGAATCTCGATCACGGCAGCGCCGTTCTCCGGAGCTCCCAGCGGGATAGCAGGGGCCGGCGTGGCGACGGGAATCGTCTTTGCGGCCACGGTCTGATCACTGGCGCCATCGTCATCGGAGCCATTGCTCGCGAGGGAGGCCAAACTCCCCGCGATGCCTCCCGCGACCAGGGCAATCGCCACAAATGCTGTTGCGGTCAGTTTCTTGTTCATTCTGACATCTCCGGTGAAAATTGCTTCACTTATCCAGACGTCAGGGAGAATCAAGAAGTTCCTTTCGTTCGCAGCTAGGCGGCGGGTCAGACTCCGGACACTTCGCGCACCATGTCGAAGAACGCGCGCTTACGAGGCGTGTTGATGCTCCAGTTGACCGGGACGTTCTGGTAGCCTTCCTCGTAGTCGCCCGACGCTGCTGCGCCGCCAGCACCTTCGCCCGGGTCGAAGTAGCCCCAGCTCGCATATCGCGAGAGCGCAACAGCGAAGTTGTTGAGAGGTTTGTCGAACTCGAAGTGGTCGTCCTCGATGAACAAGACCGGCATGGGTGTGTAGCTGGGCAGAGCGCGGGCCTGGTCCACCATCTCCGCCATGCGGTTGGGGTCGGTGACGCCGTTGCCGTGCATCAGCAGAAAGTCCGACACGGCGCACACCGAATCGTCAGGCACGCGCCGTCCGCCGTAGCTCGTGCCAGCCAGCAGCCTTCGCCCGTCCTTCGTGATCGCCTTCGCCCGTTCGATCAGCTCGTGCACGCGGTCAGGCTGAAGTATCTCGTGCTCGTACCGTTGGACGTTGCACTCGTTGTTGATCTCGATGACCACGTTCGTGTGGCCGCCGTCCAACAGCCAGCCGCAGGTCTCGTCGACCGCGCGACACACGGCCGCCTCGTCTCGGAGCCGCTCGTCCTGCCCGAAGTAGAACAGTCCGAGGATTACGACCATTCCGAGCTCGTCGGCGCAACCCAGCACTGTCGTGAGCCGGTCGAGATGCGGCTGCGTAAGGGCGCCGTCGGCGTCAAAAGCGGAGTTGTGCCACGGCTGTGACTCCGGGCTTGGCAGTCCGGACCAGATCTCGCCGTCCGGCCTGTCCACTCCCAACGATCGAAGATACTCTCTGAACTCCGGCAACCGGTAGTAACCGAACGGAGCGGCGCCCTGAAGGTTGACGGTCACCGCCAGCAAGCCCTGTTCGCGATACTCGGGCAGCATCGCGACAAACTCCGACGTATTGCGATCCGGGTCCCAATCCCCGGAGTCGGGATATCGCCAAAGCGAGCGGGTCACCTCGTTCGTGTCGTCGAACAGAGCGTTCGCCATCCTGCTGTTGAGCAGCAGGCCTTCGATCTTCCAATCGCGGTAGGTGCGCCCCTCGTAGGTGGGCTTGCCGTTGATCATCCAAGAGTCGCCGTCGATGGCGACTCGGGTGGCGCCGACAGTCATGGTGTGTCTCCCTCGTGCGGTGGCGTTGCGCACATCGATTGGGGTCAGAGTCGTTAATCGATTTTGCGTTGGCAAAATAGGCTGGGTCCAACGAGCGAATCGTATGGCATTGTCCGACGTGTTGTCCATGTCGATGTCCAACACGTTCAGGTATAATCCAGGCACAGGGTCGTGCAGACTATGTCCTGCACAATGTCCACCGTTTTTGGGGAGCGATAATCGAGAGAAGCGCCGTGCTTCCTCGGCCGACGTGTGACCCGCGCTGAATCACTCGGGGAGGGAATCAAGTGAGCCTTTTCCACTATCCGTTGGAGGTGGGCGATCCTTCCGGAAGCCGCTTTGAAACCGTCGAAGCGCTCGTCGATACGGGCGCCACCTTCACCGTTGTTCCGGCAAGCATGCTGGAACGTCTGGGTGTCGCACGACAGGACACTGTCAGGTTGCGACTGGCAGACGACCAAGTGATCGAGCGGGACCTCGGAGAGACACGAGTTCGGCTCGATGGGAAGACGCTGAACACCGTCGTCGTCTTCGGCGACGAGGACGCCCTCCCCTTGCTCGGCGTGTACACACTGGAACGAGCGCTTCTGGCAGTCGACCCGGTCGGTCAGCGCCTCGTGCCAACCGAAGCTCTGCTGATGTAGCTTCGATTGACCGCGCGAATGGCCGTGCCTATAATCGGTCCCATCCAAGCATCCCAGCCACGGAGAAGCAGAGACCGCAATGACCCAACATCAGACACCCAGCACCGAGCCGCTGCACATACGGATCTCGGACATCGTGGCGCGACACGGCGAGCCGCCCTGGCACGAGGCGCTGTTCTCCGACGGTCGCAACAACGTCGGCCTCATATGCGACGCCCCCGGACTTGAGAACGACGCCCACATCCATAACGACTTCAACGAATGGTGGATCGTCCTCCAGGGCACAGTCATCTGGGAGATCGGCGACTATCCGCCGTTGACGGCCGAGGCTGGCGACGTCGTCATCTGCCCCAAGAAGCTCAGACACGCGATCAAGACCGTGGGCTCCGAGAACTCGCTCAGGCTTCACATCAGCGCTCCGTGGTCCAACCACGAGTTGCGTGGCGACCGCGGCAACATCCTGCAGCCGTTCCCCGATCAGTCCGAGTTGCCCAACCTGCTGCTCAGCAAGCGTTCGGCAATGCTTGAGCGATTCGGCGAGCCGCCCTGGTCTGACGGGCTTTTGGTCGACGACCGCAACCGCGCCAACCTGATCGGCCACGGCCAGGGCATGACCAACAACGCCCACTGGCACCCTGACTTCAACGAGTGGTGGACGATCCTACAGGGCAAACTCACCTGGGAGATCGGCGAGGGCAGGCCGATGATCGAGGCCAAGGAAGGCGACATCGTCTTCGTCCCTGAAGGGATGCGGCACCACATCTCGTCGGTCGGCGCCGGAACGTCGCTGCGCCTGGCCGTCACCAACCCCGAGATGTTGCACATCTACACCGACGACGACGATGCGGCCCCGCCTCCGCTCGCGTAAACCAGTCGGGCGCGGCGCAGTCCAAAGACCCGGTCTCGACAGCACGCCACGGCCACCGACCGCGAGTTCACCGATGACGACGTCATCACCCGCTGCGAGGGCGACGAGGCAATCGGCATCACCCTCCTCCCTGCCAGCGGCCGGTACCGGTGCGCGCCATCCATCGCCACCTTCTCCCGCTTCCAAGAGCTCGACTCCATGAAGCTCTGCGTCGAAGAGATGATGGCCGCACGTCAGCCAGGGCGATGGGGGGACACGAGACTGAGCGTGACGCGGGGCGTCAATAGAAGCATAATGGTTGATGATCGCCGTTGCACACCAAGAACAACCGGGATCGACACAAACGATCAAAATAGGGCAGAGAGGAGTGCCAGCCAATGGCGCAAGACAAGCGTCGCTACTTGGTAGATGAGGATGGTCGTAAGGAATCAGTCGCGCTTTCGGTAGAGGACTACGAGGAATTAATGGAAGACATCAAAGACCTAGCCCTCATAGCCGAGCGAAAGGACGAACCCACCGAACCGTTAGATGAACTGGAGAAACGCTTGGAAGCAAAGTGGCGCGGTACCGAATGAACATCATTTGTTCTGCCGCGAAAGAGCTGGAGGACCTCGATCCAACAACTGGTTGAGAGTTTTGGCTGCCATCCAATCCCTCAGAGATGGACCACGACCGCGACAGAGCAGGAAGCTCGTTGGCAGCGAGAGCGCCTACCGCATCCGAGTAGCTTCGTATCGGGTGCTCTACCTGGTGGATGACGCAAGGCGTCTGGTGACTGTAACCGCTGTCGGTCATCGGCGTGACGTGTACAGGTGAATGCCCGTAACAGTAGGGACTTTTCCCCCTGGGCGTGTACGTGGCCGTAACGGCGCAGATGCGACCCGATTGGTCACATGCTATCTCCTGGGAGAGGAGAGGACATGACAGATGAAACAAAACTCCTAGACGTAGTCGTCGTGGTGACCGACGTCCCCGAACACAAGCTCCACAGGGGAGAAATCGGCGCTGTCGTCGAATGCCACGGCAACGACACGTTCGAGGTGGAATTCGTATCCCAGGACGGCCGCACTTACGCACTGCTGACGTTGGCGGGCGACCTGCTCATCCCGCTGCGCGTGAAACCAACACACGACGCAACGGACGTCGTGCCGGCTATGACCTGAGATCGGACCCAATGATGGACGTAAAGGAATACCTGAAGCTGGCGCCCTTCGTCCGAGACACGCCCCACGGTTATCGGTGGTCTTCCTACGACGAGGAAGCCGACACCCTCTACATCAACTTCAAGAAGCCGGCCACGGCCACAGACAGCGAGATCACCGATGACGACGTGATCATCCGCTACGAGGGCGACGAGGTGATCGGCATCACCGTCCTCCACGCCAGCAAGCGGTAGCCGAGGGCGATCTGTCGTCGACTTCCATCGTTTCCAAAACCTCACCATCTCGTCCGTCGGCGCCGGGACATCACTGCGCCTAGCCGTCACGAACCCCGAGATGCTGCACATTTACACCGACGACGACGCGGCCCCGCCGCCGGTCGCGTAGCGGAACGCGCCCCGAACTGGAACAACGGCTTGACCCTGAAGGGCCAGAGCACCATTGGATCTGGTGGGCTCGGCCTTCAGGCCGACCCTGCCCTCCCATACCGCACGAACAGCAGCCCGCCCGCTACGACCCGCCGGCGGCTCGGTTCGCCCTGCGCACGCCGCCCATGTCGGCGCCTTCGAGCGGCACTGTGCCGATAACGTTGTCTCTTTCCAGCGAGTCCAGGCGCTCTCGCGTGATCCCCAACACTTCGCCCAACACATATTCGTTGTGCTGGCCGAGTCCGGGAGCCGGTTCGTGCCTCGATTCGGACTCCGAGTGCAGCTTCCAGATCGGACCGCTCATCGGATGAGTCCCCGCGTCCGGGTGTTGGATCGTGTCGAAGTAACGGCGCTCCTGAAGGTGTGGATCATCAAATGTGGCGGCGCAACAATCCAGAACCGGACCGGCCGGGATGCCCCGCGCCTGCAACAACTCTGTCACACGCTGGTAGTTGTGTTGGGACGTCCATCGACTGAGCACGTCGTCGATCTCGTCATGATGCTGGAGCCTGTTTTCAAGCGTAGCGAACCTGTGGTCGCCAGCTAGGCCAGGGTCGCCGATCACTTCGCAGAGGGCGCTCCATTCGGAATCGGTTCGAACAGCGATAGTCACCCAGGCGTCCTCGCCCTCGCAGGGGTAGGCGCCGTGGGGCGCCATGGCCGGGTGTCGGTTGCCGCGCCTCTCCCGCGTCTTGCCGGTCAACTCGTACTCGAGAAACACCTCGCCCAGGTGCGGAATGAACGCCTCTGACTGCGATATGTCGATGAACTGGCTCTTGCCGGACCGAGCGCGTTGGTGGATCGCGGTGCAGATGGCGAAAGCCGCGGTGACCCCGCCCACGGCGTCCGGATGGTGCACCGGAGACAGACGCGACAGGTCCAGGTCGGGGTAGCCTCGGAGCGCTGAGTGGCCGGAGATCGCGTCAATGGACATACCCATGCTACGGATGCTCTTGTACGGGCCCGTGTTGCCATAACCGGGCATGAACGCGACGACCACGTCAGGTCTGGCGTGTCGGAGCGCGTCGAAGCCCAGACCGAACTTCTCCATGACTCCGAACGAGTAGTTGCTGACGACGACGTCGCTCCCGGCGACCAGATCCAGGAACACGTCCACGCCCTCGGGACGGGTCAGATCCAGGGTTACGGCCATCTTGTTGCGGTTGATCGCGTTGAAGTTCGCGACGCGATTCCACGGACGTTCGCCGGGCTCGCCATCCGGATATCCCGGCGAACCCGGACGCGGACGGATCGGCCCTCGCGAGATCCGCTGCACCGATTCTACCTTCACGATCTCGGCGCCCATGTCTCCCAGCAACGTTCCGCAATACGGCCCGGCCCAGATCTCGGCGACCTCCAGCACCCTGATACCGGTGAGAGGCCTCATATCACGCCTCGGTTTCTCAGGTCGGCGATCTCCGAGCCGTTCATCCCAAGCACATCCGACAACACGGCTCTTGTGTGGTGTCCCAATCCCGGCGCCACAACGGCATCGATTTCCTGTGCGTCTGACAGCTTGAATGGCTGGCCCGGATACGTCAGAGTCCCGTAATCGGGATGGGCGACCTGGCGGAAGAAACGCCTATCAATGAAATGCTCGTCCGCCATGATCTCGGGCGGCGTGAGGACAGGTCCGCCGGGGATGCCCTCTTCATTGGCGGCTTGAAACACCTCGGCTCGAGTGTGGCGGTCCAGCCATTCTTGGAAAACGGCCTCTAACTCGACTCGGTTTTTGACCCGGTCCTCAGGAGCGATGAACCGCGTGTCTTGCGTCAATTCGGGCCTGCCGATCATTCGCGCGATGTTGGGCCACATCCGCGGTCCGAGCGGGAGGAAGCTCATGTGGCCGTCCTTGCACCGGAAGGTGCCCACCGCGTACGGCTCACGCCCGCCGGCCGCGGATGTGCGTGGTTCTTGACGCGGGTCCAGCTCGCCATTGTAGGCGAAAGGCGCCCGCCGACCGATCTGGTGCGGGTGGCCAGCCATGCACTCCATGATCGAAACATCGATCCAATCCCCATGCCCGGTCATCAGCGCCCCCACGCAGGCCGCCACCGTTACGGCGGCGGCGGCGGTCCCCGCGAAATAACCCGCGATCTCGCCGCCGTACATCAGCGGGTGTCGCTCGGGGATGCCTTCTCGAGCCATGCCGCCGCCCATCGCGAACACGGTTAACTCGGTGTACTGGTAGTCGCGATAAGGCCCGGTTTGCCCGAACGGAGTGACTGACGTCATGACGAGACCGGGCGTCAGGTCGCGCAGATCCTGGTAGCCGATCCCCAGCGAAGCCATGTGTCCGGGTCGCAAGCTCTCGACGACGACGTTGCACTTCGCGGCGAGATCGCGAAACGTAGCCTGCCCGGGTTCGGACTCAAGGTCCAGGGCAACGCTCTTCTTGTCCGAGTTAAGGTGTAGGAAAAACGCCGCGTCCTCGGCTGAGGTCGGACTGGCCGCCCTCTGTCCGGCCCACTGACGTTCCGACATCGAGTCGAAGTCGGGCTTCTCGATTTTGACGACCTCGGCCCCGTACTCGGCGAGGAGCTTTGCACAGAACGGACCGGCGACCCCGTCCGCCACCTCGAGCACGCGTACGCCTTCCAGAATTGCTGCGGACACCCATCGACCTCCTCCGCCCGAGTGGCGGCAACGCCAATTCTCCACGCGGCGGCTACGCCTGTCAACATCGCGCATGCGTCGGCATTGCCCTGTTCGTTGCCGAGGTGAACCCAAGTTGATAAGCTATAGTAGCCGCCAGGGGACGGCCCAGAAACGACCAGCGAGACGGGGAACCGAGATGCAAGACGTATTCCGCGAGGCGGTCAGCCTTCTGGAAAAGGACGATCAACTGGTCGTCGCGACCGTGATCCGAACCAAAGGATCCACACCTCAAAAGCCGGGCGCGAAGCTGCTTGTGCGCAAAGACGGCACTGGCGTCGGCACGTTGGGCGGAGGTTGCGTCGAAGGCGACATCTGGTTCGAGGCCACACAGCTCATGAAGCGCGGCGGTAGCGCCCTGTACCGCGAATATGAGCTCAACGAAGACCTGGCAGCCGAAGACGGACTGGTTTGCGGCGGAACCATGTTCTTCCTGATTGACCCGATCTACAGTCCGGACGAGTATCTGCCCTATGCGCGTGAGATCGAAGCCGCGTACCAGGGGAAGGGACCGGTTGCCGTCGCGACCCTCATCAAACCGGCCGCCGGAAGCAACGCTGCACTAGGCTCGAAGCTGTTCGTCCGCGGAGACGGCTCGACGGAGGGCGCCCTCCACGACGCCGGCCTGGACGAGGATGCGGGAGAGCTAGCGCAGGGGTTGATGATCCACGGCAAGAGCGAGTACGTCGTCGCGGACAATGGCGCCGAGTACTTCGTGGAAGCCTTCACGACGCCCCCTCAGCTCGTGATCTGCGGCGGAGGACACGTGTCGAAGGCCATCGCGGCCCACGCCTCCAGCCTCGGGTTCCGGCTCTTCATCACGGACGACCGCGAAGAGTTCGCCAACCGGCAGCGGTTCCCCGATGCCAACATGGTCGTCGCCAAAGCGCCGGAGGAGGCGCTGCAGGACCTGCCGATCAACCCCAACACGTTCATCATCGTCGTCACCCGCGGGCATCGGTTCGATGCCGTTGCACTGGCAGCCGCGGCCGCCACCGAGGCGCGATACGTAGGCCTCATGGGCAGCAAGCGCAAGACCATCCTCATCTACGAGGACCTGGTGCGCATGGGCGTGCCAGTGGACCGCATCCGCGAGGTCCGCTCGCCCATCGGCCTGGACATCAAAGCTCGCACACCCGAAGAGATCGCCATCTCCATCATCGCGGAGGTCCTCCTGTTCAGACTGGGCGGTACGGGATTGCCGATGAAGCTGGAACAGCGTCAGATCGACCGGATCGTGGCGAAGGTCGAGGCCGAGAAAGCCCTCGCGGTGGCCGACTAGCGGAAGGTCGTCGCAGAGTGTCAACTCCGGAACTGTTTGTCTCAGCCATCCTCACGTCCGCAGGCGAGTCCACGCGCATGGGCAGCCCCAAACCTCTGCTCGCCTGGCGCGACACGACGCTGATCGAATACCAGATCGGATGCCTTCTCGAGGGTGGCGCCTCCGAGGTGATCGTGGTGCTCGGCCATCGAGCCGGCGACATCGTCCAACACGTCAAAGGCGACAACGTCGGATGCGTCGTCAACCCGCGATATCGCGAGGGGAGGTCAACGTCCGTCGTCGTTGGCATCGAAGCCGTGTCGTCTTCGAGTCAGGCCGTCATGCTGCTCGCTATCGACCAGCCCCGAACGCCCGAGATCGTGTCACAGATCGTCGAAGCACACGTGTCCAGCGACGCCGTGATCACGTCGCCCCGATACGTGGGCCACGGCGGCCATCCGCTGATTTTTTCGGCGAGTCTCAAGCCCGAGCTGATGAGCATCTCAGAAGAGCGCCACGGCATCCGTGAAGTGTTCGAACGCCACAGAGACGCCGTCCTCGAACTGCCGCTCGACGACCCAATGATCCGCCTGGACTTCAACACGCCGACCGAATACGAAGAGGCCAGACTCCGTTACGGAGCGTGAACGATCCTACGTCGCGATGAACTCGCCGTCGTGCCACTCAGGCTCGGCTTCCAGGTGGCCCATCAGACGTTGGAACCATGCATCTTGCTCCGGATCGTCGGCGTTGGCCTGATAGACCTCTTTGTTCTCGAAGATGCCGACCATGATCATGGCCTGCGGGTCTGAGTCCAGGTTGACCAGGTAACCGGACACGGCGCCCTGGATCTTGGGCCTACGCTCCGTGTTCCACTCCTGGATGAGCGTGTTAAGGTCGTCCCTGTGCCCAGGCTTCACCCTGAAATGCGCAACTGTTCCGTACATCGTTTCCTCCCCCTCCCGTCGATCCGCGATTGTTTCGCTCAATCACAAGGGTACGGCTTCTTCGGGAGTGAACACAAACAATTGCGCTACCCGTTCCACGCTTGCCAGGCGCGTTCCAGGCGCTGTTGAGCTGCCTGGTGCTTCTTGCCGAGTTCGGCGATCTTGTCGACGTCCTGGCTGGCCGAGGCCTCCGCTAGCTGTCGTTCGATGCGTGCGATGCGAGCTTCGAGCTTTTCGATGGCGGCGCCTTGATCGACGGTCGGTTTTGTTGGCGAGGCTGTTCGCTCCTGCTTGCGCGTTTCGCGAGCGCGTCGCTTTTGCCTGGCTTTCGCCCGCTTGGAGACTGGCGCGACGACGGTGGGTTGCTTGGACTTGACCCACTCCGGGAACGTGCCCGGGAACAACTGCGCGACACCGTCTTCGATGGACCATATTTGCTCGGCCATCAGCGAGATGAAGTGACGGTCGTGGGAGACGAACAGCAGGGCGCCCGAATAACCGGACAGCGCCTCTTCCAGCGCTTCGCGGCTCGGGATGTCCAGATGCGTCGTCGGCTCGTCCAGCACCAGCACGTTGGGTTCGGTAATCAGGAGCCGAGCGAGGGCGAGTCTGGAGCGTTCGCCGCCGCTCAGGAACTCGACCCGTTTGAACACGTCGTCTCCGGTGAACAGGAAACGCGCGAGGTAGCTGCGCGCGTCGACGATCTGTAGGTTCCGGATGTCGATCAATGCGTCGAGGACCGTCTTCTCCTCGGGAAGTTCGTACGTGCCCTGCTCCAGATACCCAATGTCGACGTTGTGCCCCAACGCAATCGAGCCCGCGAGCGAGCGCTGTTCTCCCAGGATGGTTCGGAGAAGGGTCGTCTTACCGATGCCGTTGGCGCCCACGATTGCCGTCCGCGAACCGCGAACCAACTCGGCCTTCGGGACCGAAACCAGGTCGATTGTCTCGCCGTCCTCCACGAACCCCACTTTGAGTCCGCGAACGCCGAGCACCACACCGCCTGTTCGGGATGCGTCGGCCGCGGAGATGCGGATCGACCGGTCGCGATCGGGGGCGTCGAGTCGCTCCATGCGGGCGAGTCTGGTTTGCCTCCCGCGCGCCTCTTTCGTGCGCTGCCCGGCCATGTATCGCTGGATGAACGACTCTTCCTTGGCGATGACCTCCTGCTGCCGGTCGAAATCCTTTTGCTGCCGGTCGACCTGGGCCCGTTTGAGGTCCCGATACTTGGAGTAGTTTCCGGGGAAGCGCTGCAGCCGTCCGTGATCCAACTCCCAGATTTCAGTCGCGACTCGGTCCAGGAAGTACCTGTCGTGGGACACCACCATGACGGAGTACTCGAATCCCGACAGAAAGCCCTCGAGCCAGTCCAGACCGCTAAAATCGAGATAGTTTGTGGGTTCGTCGAGCACGAGCAGGTCCGGGTCTGCAAGCAGAGCGCGGGCCAGAGCGGCCCTGGTCCGTTCGCCTCCGCTGGCCAACGAAGAGGGTGTTTCGAGAGTGTCTTCCGTCAGGCCAACGCCGGCCACCACTCGTTCCATCCGGTTCTGGTAGTCGTAGCCGCCCTCGGCCTCAAACTGCTCCAGCAGAGACGAATACCGGCGTTCGGCGCGACGCCGCAGGCTGGAATCGGACTGCTGCATCTCAGAAGCGCTGGTCGCGATTTGCTGTTCGAGCTCCAGCAGACCGTCGAAAGCGGTCATGATCTCGTCATGGAGGGTGCCGTCTCGAGCCGCATCGGGAATCTGGGAGACGTGGCCGATCCGCAGAGACTGCGGTCGGGTCACTCGGCCTCCGTCCGGATCGAGCTCGCCCGTGAGCACCCGCAGGAGCGATGTCTTGCCGCCGCCGTTTGGCCCGACGATGCCGATGCGCGCCTGCTCGTGCACGTCGAGATCGATGCCCGAGAACACCTCGACCTCGCCGTAGAAGAGCCTTAGCTGGGACGCGGATAGAACAGGCACGAGGGTCAGTCGTCCGCGGGCACGGGTTCGGATTCGACGCGGGATGAGGCGCCGGCGCCGATGTGGCCGGCCATCCAGTCCAGCAGACGCGTCAGGTACTCCATCCGCAGCTTCGGATGGCCGCGGCGCAGGAAGCTGTGAGCGCTGTCCGGGAAGCGCACGAATTCGACCTCTTTATCCAGCCGCTTGAGGGCGACAAAGTACTGCTCGCTCTGCTCGATGGGGCAACGCGCGTCAGCCTCCCCGTGCATCAGCAGCACCGGCGTCTCGACGTTCTGCGCATAGGTCAGCGGAGAGTGCTCCAGGAACGCGTCGAGGGCATCGACGCGCCGCCCGCCCCACTGGACCTCGCCAAAACTGACTCCGATGTCTGAGGTCCCGTACATGCTCGACAGGTTGATGCAAGGAGCGCCGACAACGGCTGCGCCAAACCGTGTGTCGTGACCTATGATCCAAGAGCTCATGAACCCGCCGTAGCTGTAGCCGGTGATGCCCAACCTCGACGTGTCGATGTAGTCTCTGGCGGACACCTCGTCCATTGCGGCCATGATGTCGAGGTAGTCCTCGCCTCCCCAATCCCCGTGCACCGCCATCATGAAGTCGACGCCATAAGTCGATGTTCCCCGTGGGTTGACCGCAAGCACCACGTAGCCCGCGGTCGCCAACACCTGCTGGATATTATCGAACGCGTCGCCGAACACGCCGTGAGGCCCGCCGTGGATGTCGAGGATCAGCGGGTACCGTTCCGTCGGATCGAAATTTGGCGGAAAGAACAGACGAGACTCGATGTCCGCCCCGGCTCGTTTCATGGTGAATTTCTCGAAACGCGCCGGTGGATGAGCTTGCAGATATCCGCGATTATAGGCGGTCAGTTGGGTCATCGCTCCTGACTCGAGATCGACGCGATGCAGGTCGCCCGGTGACGTAGGCGTCGCGCTCAAAACCACGGCCCGGCGCCCTGCGGCGTCGAACGTGACGGCGGTGAACACAGCGCGTCCGCCTGCGATTCGGTGAAACCCGCCATCAGCCACGGCCGCCTCGTACAGCGCAGACTCACCACGTACGTCAGCCAGGAACGCGATGCGGTCGTCTGACGTCCAACGCATATCCGGCGGAGGAATGAGCGGAGCGTAGCTGCCGGCGGGTTTCAATGAGTCGTCGGTGAGCCTCCGGGGGGCTTGTCCGAGCTGGAGGATGTAGACCCAACCCTGCCAGCCAGCGGGCGCCTCGTTTCGGTCGGAACCGACGACGGCCAATGCGTCGCCACCGGGAGACCACGTCACGGCGGCAATGCCGGACAGCCCCTCCGACCAGTGCTCCAGCGCTCCACCGGCGGACGCGATCAAGTACACGTCTGAGCGGGTTTCGATGTCTTTGCCGTCGCGCCGGTCGCCGATGAATGCGATCTTCGAGCCGTCGGGCGACCACGTGGGCGCACTGTCGTCGCCCTCGCCGTCCGTGAGTTGCCGTGTCTCGCCCGATTCGACGTCCGCGACGAACAGGTGGCGGAACGCGTCGCCGCGCCAGCCGATGGTGTCGCCTCGATACCGGATGCGTCGCACAACCTTGGTGCGCGGCAGGCTGGCCGATGCTGAATCGTCCGGCGGCAGGTCGGGATCCACGTCCGATGCGAACGCGATCGACCGTGAGTCCGGCGACCAGGCGATGCCCGTGACGCCGCCGGGAACAGATGTCAACTGACGAGCCTCGCCGCCCGAAGTCGGGATTATCCAGATCTGCTGCCGTTCCTTGCCGTCGGGGCGGACGAACGCCAGGGATGCCCCGTCAGGAGAGTGCTTCGGGCTCCCGTCGTCGTCGCCACCCGTGAATAAGGTCGCCTCGCCACTGCTCATGTCGGCGACCATGATCCTCGATTGCTCACGCAGGCTGTCGTCGTCGATTGAGGATTGAACGAACGCGACGCGGTTTCCGTCCGGCGACAGGTTCGGATCGGCGACGTTGGTCAGCTCGACGACGAGCTCGGGTGTGATTGGGCTGGGCATTGGACTCTCCCGTGTGTTCGTAAGGCCTGAACTATCTAACCCTACGCGCTGTCGGCCCGTCAAGCTGGCCATCGTCCCACCCGCGCCGATGCGCGTCGGCGGGACATGCCTCCCTCTCTCAAACCGCCCCGGTGTGTCGGTTCCTCAACACTTCGAAGCCCTCGTCACTTCCGATGTCCGGAGCGCGAAACGGGCGTTCCGCAGGCGCAAGTGACAACCCAGCGCCGCTTCCGACCCATAAGCCTACCGACTTGTCACCGGAATATTCACGTTGCGGGCATATAAAGGAATCAGGCACAGGCCTAAGGGGGGAAACAATGATTGGATCGATTACCGCACTGAGCATAGCTGGAATGGTAATAGCCCTGTTAATCCGGGTCACGACGGCTCTGACGACACCGGCCATGGAGCAACTCCCGGACGTGCCGGTCGACGAGACCTACAGCGCCGCGGCAGTGGAACAGGCCGGCGATCTGTTCTCCAACCGGTATACGACGATCCTCGACGAGATCATCTCGCACCAAACGGATCCCGACTACGCCCGTGCCGAGGCAACGAGTGAGCACCTGATGGCCAAGACCGCCGCTATCGCCGGCATGTTCGACACCTTCGCACAGCGCATGCAGGGCGAGTTCGACGACGCAATCGCCGAAGCGGAAGCGCTGCAGGAGGCGACTCCATAGGGCCAACACCTTCACGATTAACTCCTCGCTAGCCAGTCGCCTGATCCCCTAGCACGGCGGCAAACCGAGCGAGCGGCCACTGTCCCCCTTAACACCCCACTCGGACGTTAGGAGCATCGCGCAAAATGCTTCTTCCGCCCGGGTGGGGTGACCTTTTGTGGCTATTCCTTGCCCCTGAGTGACCTCGATGCTAGACTCTGGTGACTTCGCGGCTAGTCGATGACGGGGGAGAAGCTTGGCGAACGCCCCAGCCCGCAAGGGCATATTCCACGGCTGGTTCATTCTGGCAGCCGGGTTCTTCTCGATGTTCATGGCCATGGGCGCTCGCGGCACGTTCGGGGTTTTCATCCTGCCGATGTCCGACGACTTCCAGTGGAGTCGTAGTGAGATTTCGCTGGCCATCGCCATTGGGTGGTTGCTCAACGGACTAAGCCAGCCCTTCATAGGCTCGGTGTACGACCAGCTCGGGGGCCGAACGGTCATCTCGGTCAGCCTGGTGGTGCTCGCCGCGGGCACGATGCTCCTGAGCCGTATCGACACCCTGTGGCAACTCGTCGTTGTTTACGGCTTTGTGATTTCGATCGCGGCGGGCGGCGCTTCCAACGTGACGCTCCACGGGGTCCTGTCCAAGTGGTTCTATCGAAAGCGCGGCATGGTCCTCAGCATCGTGACGACTGGAGCTTCGGCCGGGTCGATGGTTTTGGCGCCTTTCGCCACCTATCTGATCCTGCTGGCGGGCTGGCGCACGACATGGTTCGTGGTCGGCGCCCTCGTCATCCTCATCCCGCTGCCGCTTGTGCTCATGTTCGTCCGAGACGACCCGTCCGAAATTGGCGAAGTTCCGGACGGCGGGCCCGGCCCTTCCGATAAAACATCGACGGCCTCGCAGGAGCCGCGGACCGGCCCGCTCGAGACGAATGCATGGCAGGAGTCGTTCCAGTCGCCCCCGATGTGGCAATTGACCGGGGCATTTTTCGTTTGCGGCGTTACCACCGCGATCATCGCCGCGCACTACGTGCCATTTGCCGTTGACCGAGGGGCTTCCCCCGAAATGGCGGCGCTGGCCTTCGGTCTGATGACCGGTCTGAATGTTGTAGGAGCAATCGTCGTCGGAATCGTGTCCGACCGATTCGGGCGCAAACGTCTGCTGGCGTCGCTGTACGCGATCCGGGGATTGGCATACGCCGCGCTGATTTTGGCGCCAGGTCTCTATGGCATATGGGCATTCGCCGTGATAGCCGGATTCTCGTGGATAGCAACGGCGCCGCTGACAGCGTCGCTGACAGCCGACATCTACGGACTCCGCAACATCGGCACGCTCTCCGGTTTCGCGACGCTGTCTCACCAGGTTGGCGGCGCATTCAGCGTCTTTCTGGGCGGCGTGCTCTACGACCATTTCGGATCTTACGACATCGCATTTGGCATCTCAGGCGCCTTGCTAGTCGGCGCCACCGTCGCAAGCTTCAGTATCCGAGAGAAGAAGTACTCATCTCGTTTCCAGCCGATCGGGGCGTCAACCCCGGAGACGGCGGGAGACGGGGACTAGCCGACTCGGCGCCACCTCATGCCTTTGCTTTCGGCCCTTGCCCACCACGGAGAACCCGTCGACCCCGAGCTCATGGATTGGATCCGTCACCAGATCGATGCCATATTCGGATTGGGTCCGGGAGCGATCGTCCTGTCACTCGGCGCGTTGATGGTCCTCGCTCCGCTCGCGGTGCTGGCGGTGTACGCGCTGCAACGAGCGCGACGCGGCCGCACACGGTAGCATCGCGTTTTCCAGATTGCCGGCGAAACTCCACGGAGTCCAATTCAGCGCGCCCATGCACCGGAATTCGTGAAGTTTCGCTCCAAACTGGCGGACGCATCTCGCCGATCCAACCCACCCCGTCGGCTCGCCGTTGTGTCTCCCGCGAACAACGCTTGATACGAGTGACCCGGACGCATATAATGCGGGCTACCTGCACCATCGGCGAAGAATCGCCGTCCGCGAGCCGAGGGTAGGCCTCCCGTCAGGATGGGCCGACTGCGCCGACGGGATCGCATTGCGTCAATTTGGGGCCTCCGCGCCGGTATCCGTATCCAAACCGTTTTCCGCTGACTATCTATTCGGAGGGAGCAATGCAAGCTTATTGCCTGAAGTGTCGAGACCGACGCGACATCACCGACGCCGAGCAGGTCACCCTCAAAAACGGGCGACCAGCGACCCGAGGGACGTGTTCCGTGTGTGGCGCGAACGTGTACAGGATCGGCAAGGCTAGCTAAGAGCAGTTCGCCCGGCGGTCCGACTGCCGTCGCGGCAAGTGTCCGGAAGTCTCCGTTGGCCGGCTTTACGCCGTGTCGCACGACCAAGGCGCAACGACTCGAAGCCGATTGCCTGTCACAGCGCCAGATCACGCCTGCTTGATGAGCGATGGTCCGATCGTCAACCGTCCAGGTCTTCGATGAGCGCTTCGGAAGGACCGCGGTCCTCCTTGAGCCTGCCTGCCTGCACTTCAACAGACCTCATCACGCGCAGCACGTTCCTTCCGAGTATTTTCAGGATGTCCTCTTCCTCGTACTCGCGGCGAATGAGTTCGGCCGTCAGATGGACGTACTTGGACACGTCCTCCAACCCGACCGGAACCGAGCCGATGCCGTCGAAATCCGCCCCGATGCCCACGTGGTCGATGCCCGCGACGTCGCGTATGTGATCGATGTGGTCAGCCGCGTCTGAGAGGCTCGCCCTGGGCTCCGGATGGTCAGCGTCCCACTGCTCGACGCCCGCGTTGACTGACTCCTCGGTGGCAGACGGGTCCGTCTCGAGCCGCTGCCGCTCAGCGTCTCGGCTCTGGGTGTGGACGTACACTTCCTGCGAGCTGAACCCTGGCACGAACGACGCCATCACAACACCGTTGTTCTCGTGAACTCGCGCGAGAACGTCGTCGGGCACATTCCTCGGATGTCCGGTGAGCGCGCGCGCGGACGAGTGGCTGAACACGACTGGCGCGTCGACGGTGTCGAGCGCCGCCCGCATGGTGTCGGCCGAGACGTGCGACAGATCGACAAGCATGCCCAGGCGATTCATCTCACGCACCACCTCCTGCCCAAATGGCGTCAATCCATCCGCCCGGGGATCGTCGGTGCAGGAGTCGGCCCAGTCCACGTTCTTGAAGTGGGTCAACGTCATGTACCGTGCGCCGAGCCTGAAGAACATCCTGAGAGCGCCCAGAGAATTGTCGATCGAGTGGCCGCCCTCGATGCCGATCAACGACCCTATGCGGCCAGACGCGAACGATCGCTCCACGTCATCGGCGGTCAAAGCGAGTTCCAGAGTCTCCGGATAGGCGCGCACCATGTTGTAGACGACGTCGATCTGCTCCATCGTGGCGCGAACGTACTCCTCAGGCGGCATTGCCTGAGCCACGTACACGGACCAGAACTGTCCGCCAACGCCGCCCTCCCGAAGCCTCGGTATATCCGTGTGCAAATCTGGTTGAGGCTGAGCAATATCGATCCTGGACACCGCTCGCCCGGCGTTCTGGCGATACCGCCACGGCAAGTCGTTGTGGCCGTCTATCAGGGGCGCACGGCGGTGAAGCTCGCGCGCTCGCTCGATTTCCGATCCCTTGTGTGTCGCCATTTCAATCTCCCACGAGTCACGCCTACTGGCGGTGACAACATCTGACCAAATTTCGTGATCGTAATGTGCCACAGCATCCGTTCGAGGCAGCCGTCCTCATCGAGAGCAAGCTGACCCTGTGCAGGCCAAGTTTTGGCTCAGCGCCATGTGTCCATTTCTAAGTTGGCGCAACGACGTCAACGAAACCGGAACCCGACCCCAATAACTCGAATGAACTCAGACCCACGAAACACCTTCGAAACAGACCAAGCCCGCGATGGGATCGAGCGATCCGACGAGATTCGTGACGGCCGCGACGGGTCCGATGGTGAGCTCGAAAGGCTTCGTCAGGCGGAGCGGTTCAGGACGCAATTCTACTCTGTGCTTCACCACGAGCTGAAGACACCGCTGACGTCGATAAGGGCGGCGCTCGACATGCTTCTGGGCCCTGAACTTTCCGCGACTCACAATACTATGGTCACCCGCTTGCTGAACAACATGGGGAGATCCACGTCAAGACTCGAGCGGCTTATCAGCGACCTGCTGGACGTCGCGATCGCTCAGGGTGACGACCTCCCTATCTTCCGAGGGCCCGTCGACATCTCGAATGTCATTCACCAGGTGGTCACCGAACTCACACCCACCGCGGATTCAAAGGGCGTGTTCATCGCCGGAGGATGGCGAGGCGGGGACGGGCCGATGGTCACGGGCGACGAAATCCGGCTCCAACAGATCATGGCGAACCTGCTCTCCAACGCGATCAAGGCATCTCCCGACCGCGGGCCGGTGCTGATCGACATCGCCGAGGTCTCGGCCAATGCCGAGATCAGCGTGGCTAACAGGGGTGAACCTCTCGACCAGGAGTTGAAGGACAGGCTGTTTGAGCCTTTCCAAAAGTCAGCGGCTGGCGGCTATCGGGCCGGAACCGGTCTCGGCCTGAGCGTCGTCAACTCGTTGGTCGCCGCACACGACGGCCGGATCGACCTGGACGACTCGGGCGGACAGGTCAAGTTTACGATCGTGATTCCACTATGGCGAGGTCAGAATTAATCATGAAAGTGCTGGTCATCGAAGACGACCCGGAGGTTGGCGAAACCATCAGCATGGTTTTCTCGATGCGGTGGCCTGATGCTCAGGTAACCGTCAAGGAAACCGGGAAAGAAGGGGTCGCGGCCAACCGGTGCGATACATTCGACCTCGCGGTCCTGGACGTGAATCTGCCTGACATCGACGGGTTTGAGGTCCTCGGCAAGATCCGTGAGACGTCTGCCATCCCCGTCATCATGCTAACCGTCAGGGCCACCGAAACGGACAGGGTCCGCGGTCTGGAGATGGGGGCCGACGACTACCTCGCCAAGCCCTTCTCGCCCTTCGAGCTCCTCGCCCGTGCATCGGCCGTGCTGCGGCGCGTCGGCGCCGGCGCCAGGACATCGGAGCCGCGCATTCTTCAGGCGGGACAGATCAGAATCGACGCCGATGCCGCCGAGGTGTACGTCGACGACCGGCCAGTCAACCTGACGCCGACCGAGTTCAAAATACTTGCGATGCTGGTCGAGAACGCGGACAAGGTCGTGACGCGCGACGCCCTGATCGACGAGGTGTGGGACATGAACGCGTCATCAACCGATGCCTATCTCGTCAAGCTCCACATCCAGCACCTCCGCAAGAAGCTGGGCGACAGCGGAGTCGATCCAAAAGTCATCATCACGGTGCGAGGCTTCGGCTACAAAGTGCCTTCGTAAGGGCGACTTGTCGCGACGGCCTGTGGTTCGACAGGTCCCGACCAGACGCCGCTCATCGTCCGTTCTTCCTGAATCCAGACGCTTCTCTCGACCGTTCCTACCTAAGAGGCAGAACCTCCAGCACCTGAGGATTCACCAGGTTCATGGGCTTTCTGTCGTCGAGAACCGCGGCGATCTCGATGCCGTAGCGTCGCGGGCGAAGTGCCATCGACAGGTCCGAGTAGTGGGCGGCGTGCGGCGTGACCGTCACGTTTTCCATCTTCAGGAGCGGGTTGTCCGCGTCGGGCGGCTCTTGCTCCAGCACGTCGAGACCCGCGCCCAGAATCCGCCCCTCTTGAAGGGCTTTGATCAACGCCGCCTCGTCCACGACAGGGCCCCTCGAGGTGTTGATCAGGTACGCCGTCGATTTCATCTTGCGGAGCGCCGCCTCGTTGATGAGATGGTGTGTCTCGTCGTTCAGCGGGGTGTGCACGGAGACGTAATCGGAAACAGCCAGCAGCTCGTCGAACGAGACAGAGCGGGCGCCCACGGCCTCGAAATCCGCGTCGGAAATGTACGGATCGGACGCCACGATTTCCATCTCGAATCCGGCGATCCGCAGGGCGAACGCGCTCCCGATGCGTCCCAACCCGACGATGCCCACGGTCTCAGTGTGCAATGGCCCGACCGGCGGGCTGATCGTCGGAATCCATCGGTCCGCACGGACGTCGCCGTCAAGACCGACGAGTTTCCGATTGCATGCCAGCAGCAGCGTGATGGCGTGGTTGGCGACCTCTCGCGTCCAGAGGTCCGGGACGTTGATGACTGCAATCCCGTGCTCGGTGGCGGCGTCGACGTCGATGCAGTCGAAGCCAACGCCTGTGCGCAGAATCGCCTTGCACTGGGTCAGGGACGCCAGCACCTTGCGCGTGATGGGAGCTTCCACGACGATCAAGGCGTCTGCGCCTTCGGTCTGGCTGATGATCTCGTCTTCGTCCTCGAGCAACGGCAACGGAACCAGCTTCGCTCCGACTTTGTCCAGCTCCTCGATCGTCTCCGAGTGATCGCTTGTTCTGCGGTTGCCTATGTAGTACACGATGCTATTCTGGTCTGCCATGATGCTCCTTGTGCTTCGATGTCGTCGTTTCCGTGTTGTTGCCTACCTGTGCCGCCGCGAATTTCACGCAACGTCAGGCGATCCGTTCCTTACGCCGATTCGTGTTCGGCGCTCGTTGTCTTCAGCATTCACTCGCTGACCGGTTGATTCCGATAGAGCCCGTGCTCCCGTACATACGCCTCCACGGCGTCGGGAACGCGGTATCTGATCGATCGACCCAACGCGACCCGCTCCCTGATGTCGGTGCCGCTGATGCCGACCATAGGTCCCTCGATGAACAGCAACTCCTCCGATGCTCCGGGCGCCACAACCGGCAGGTCCCCCGGCGACAAGTCCGCATATCCAGGACGTGAGATGCCGACCAGCGTGCAGAGCTCGAACAATCGGGCTGGGTCCCGCCATCGCGCCAGGTCTCCGATCGAATCCATCCCCAGCAGCAGATACAGATCAGTGGTGGAAGGCAATTCTCCACGGAGTTGCTCCAGTGTGTCCACGGTGTAGGTCGACCCGGCCCGCTGCACCTCGAGGTCCAGTACGCGGAAGTGCGTATTGCCGCGAACGGCTAACTCGACCATCTCCAGGCGACGTCCGGCGTCGCTTACTCCGTGGCCGGCCTTCAGCCATGGGCGGCCCGCCGGGATGAACGCCACCTCGTCGAGTCCGAGTTGCTCTCGCGCATCCTCAGCGATTAATAGATGACCCATGTGAATCGGATCGAACGTGCCGCCAAGGAGACCGAGCTTCATCGCGACGCCACTGAACAGCCCCGATGCCCGTCCGGCAGTGGCCGCCGTCGCAGATTGCGACGAATCGCGTTCTTCGAGCGTGAACCGCCGCCTGCGGGCGTCACTCCCATTCCCACTCCAGTTCGCCGATGCGCACCGAGTCGCCTGGCATGATTCCAGCGTCTATTAGCGCCTGGTCGATGCCGGTGTGTTGCAGCCGCCGATAGAATTGGATGCGGGCTTCCCACTTCCTCACGTCAACCATAGCAGCGATCCGGATCACGTCGGCGGACTCCACGACGAAGACGCCGTCTGCATTCTTACGCACCAAGGACTTAGTTGACCGAGGGCGTGGATGCAAGACTGGCAGTTCACTCTCTTCCGACCGATCCGCCGCCCGTCCGTTGAACGACTGTGCGGTCTCCAGCTTTCGAAGAACCTCGTCCATCAGGTGATCCAATCCCTCACGGCCAACCGCCGAGATACACAGAACCTCGGCTTCGCTCTCGTTCGCCAGAGCAGCCGCAATGTCTTCCATCAGGTCTCTAACTTCTGGCATGTCGATCTTGTTCAGCGCGACGATCTGCGGTTTCTGGCTCAGGTTAGAGTCGAACAGTTCGAGTTCGTTGTTGATCTCACGAAACTGTTCTGCCGGATCGATTAGTGATCCGTCGATCACATGCACTAGTATCCGCGTTCGCTCGATGTGCCGAAGGAAATCGTGACCAAGACCGACCCCGGAGTGGGCGCCTTCAATCAGCCCCGGTATGTCAACGAGCACGACATCCTTTCCACGATGCTCCACCACGCCAAGCGCAGCCTCTAGCGTCGTGAAAGGATAGTCGGCAACCTTCGGTCTAGCAGCGGTCAGCGCCGCGAGCAGGCTCGACTTGCCAGCATTAGGCGCTCCGATGATCCCCACGTCAGCCAGCAGTTTCAGCTCAAGCCGCACTTCAAGTTCATGTCCCGGCTCACCAGCCTGCGCCAACATCGGAAACCGATTCGTTGGGGATGCGTACCGCGCGTTGCCAGCGCCACCCCGTCCGCCCTCCGAGATAAGCACTCGCTCGCCGTCCTGGTCCAGGTCAGCCATCAGCTTAGGACGCTGGTCTTCCGACCACACCTGCGTTCCCACCGGAACCGGCAACTCTACATCATCGCCCTTCTTGCCGTGACGCAAGCCTCCCTCGCCGTTGCTTCCATTGCCAGCCGAAAACAAGCGTCTATATCGGTATGCCAGGAGCGTGTTGACGTTCGAATCGCAGACCAGATAGACGCTCCCGCCATTGCCTCCAGTTCCGCCGTCCGGCCCTCCACGGGGCACGTACTTTTCATGACGACCGCTGATAGCGCCGTTTCCCCCTTTGCCACTTTTTATGTGGATAACGACTCGATCAATCATAATTTACCTGTACGTCAGTAATAGTAATAACGGCGCGAACAATGGGGATAGACGTGACTGACGGGCGGTGGATTCTAAGGCATTGTAGCATGGGCCGACGAGGAGAGAGGAGGCATAAGTCCGGAGCCCTCATAGACATGTTGACGGGTGATGAAAAATGGAGGTGACCAGTCGCGATGTTGTCCACATTGAAAGTAACTTGTCCCCGAAACCGGACCACTTATCCCCAGGCTGGAGCGGTTATTGTTTGTTTCGGGTCTATGTGAAATATGAGAAGAAACCGAATGTTCGGCCATTTAGAACAGCGGATTGAATCGAGAAGCAAGGGGCGCACGCCAGCGCTGTTCTACTCAGAGGGGGAGCTCAGCGTTCAGGACGTTGCTAACGTCTCGCGGATGTTGGCCACCTGTCGCCTAAGAGACGAGTCGACGCCCAATTGGACCGCGATTCGGTCGCAGCCGTGCCCAACGGTGGTGTGGTCCTTGCCGCCGAGAACCCGGCCTATCGCGGTGAGCCGGAGCTTGGCGTCTTCCCTGAGCAGATACATGGCCACGTGTCGGGCCAGAGCGGTCTTCTTGTCGCGTTTGCGCCCTGTCAGAGCGTCTGCGCCCATGCCGAAGTGCGCGGCGACTGTGTCCAACACCACGTCGGGCGGGACCTCGCGGATGGCCAGCGCGTCGACCATGTCGTCGATGGCCCTTGCGACCAGGTCGACGTTGATCGGGCTGTCCGTTGCGTGGGCAAGCGCGATGACCCGATTGAGGCTCCCCTCCAGTTCGCGCACGTTGTCGTAGACGCGTTCCGCCAGCAACTCCAGAACCGTGTCCGGTACGTCGTGGCCTGCCTGCTCTGCTTTGACTTTGAGGATCGCCAATCGCGTCTCGATGGCTGGCGGCTGCATGTCGACGACCAAGCCGCCGGTGAGCCGGGACTGGATCCGGTCTTCCAGGAGTCGCAGAGCGCTGACCGGCCTGTCGCTGGTCACCACGATCTGCCGGTTGGCCATGTGGAGCGCGTTGAACGTGTGAAAGAAGCCTTCCTGGGTCTGCTCCTTGCCGATGAGGAACTGGATGTCGTCCAGGAGTAGCATGTCGGCGTTGCGGTAATGGTCCCGGAACTCCTCGGTCGTGCCCTCGCGGATGGCCTTGATGTAGTCGTTGGTGAACTCTTCGGTTGTGGCGTAGATCACCGAGAGGCCCATGGCGATCGCTCGATGGCCGATCCCGTGCAGGAGATGGGTCTTGCCCAACCCAACGCCGGAGTACATGACCAGTGGGTTATACGTCGATCCGGGCTTTGCGGCGACGGCCTCTGCCGCGGCGTGGGCCAACTCGTTTGACCTGCCGACCACAAAGCGGTCGAAGGTGTACTTGGCGTTGAGTCGAATCGGACGAACGTAGGGCGGCAGGTCAAGCTGCTCTGGCGCCGCTGGCCGAGCGTCCCGAGAAGAGGGCGCTGACACCGGCTCTCTGGCGGCGACGGCGCCGTTTGAGGACACAGATACCCGGAAGCTGACGTTGACCGGCTCGCCCAGCACGTGCTCGATGGTCTCCGATATAAGCGAGAACATCCGCTGTTCGAGCGCTTCGAGTACGAACGCGTTAGGCGCGCCGATGACAAACTCACCGCCGTCGAAATCTACGCCGACGGTGTGCTTAAGCCAGGTCTCGTAGTTGGCCCGGGTGACCCGGAGTTGCAGCTCGCCCAGTGCCGCATCCCAGACGTCTCGGGGGTCTATGATTGTGGTCGTCATCGCTTGGCCTCATCCTGCGACAGCGATCATAGCACGGGCATTCAGAGGCGTTTCAAGGCCGGTGGAAAGAGAAATCGGCACAGGTTTTTGCACGATTTCCCTTGCATTTCTCGAAGCGCCGAAATTGCCGAATCCGACCCCGAGAAACCTGAGCACAGCCCCGCCCAACACCCGGTTGTGAACCCCCCGAACCGGTCTAATACACGCCCCCGAAATCATCTGCGGACGAGGCGATGCACCTGAGCGATAGACCACCTGGCGCGACTGGCAAAACAGCGATGGCGGCGGCACAGGAAATCTCCCCCGCCGCGGACGAGACGCCGCCCCGACGGCGCCGCCGGGCGAAGCGCATCCGGACGAGATGGGACGCCGATGAAGCCACCGAGTCCTTCGATCGGTGCAAAGAGGTCGGTGGCAAGTCCATCCGCGGATCGATTGAGCAGCAGACGCCGGCGTTGTTCGTCACGGCGCTGCCGCTCAGGGCTGTGGCCATTCTACTCCGGCCGCATGCCCAAGGTGATCTGTCCTGAAATCTCTTGGCCCTGGCGGATGATGAGGATGTCGACGGTCTCGCCAGGCGGATGGGCGATCAGGAACTTCGAGAGCTCGCCCGTATTCCGGATGGCTTCGTCGCCCAACTCCAGAATGACGTCTTCGGTCAGGAGTCCCGCCAAGTCTGCCGCTGTGTCCTCGATCACGAAGGCGATGAACACGCCTTCGGTCTTCACGTCCAGCCCAAGCTGGTTGGCTATGGAGGGCGAAAGGTTAACCGGCCGGATTCCAAGGAAGCCCCGGCTCACGTAGCCACGTTCCATCAACTGGGAGGCGACTACTTTGGCGTCGTCGATGTTGATGGCGAACCCGATGCCGCGTCCCTCCTGGATTATGGCGGTGTTGATGCCGATGACCTCGGCTCGGTCGTTTGCCAGCGGGCCTCCGCTATTGCCAGGATTGATCGAGGCGTCGGTCTGGATCAGGTCGACCATCGTGGTTTGCGCGTCGGTGTTGATGGTCCGGCCCAGGGCGCTGACCACCCCCTTGCTCACTGTCGGCCCGCCCAGGAGGCCCAGGGCATGCCCGATGGCGATGGTGTCCTCGCCCACCTCAAGTTCGGCCGAGACGCCCAGCCTGGCTGGCGTCAATCCCTCCGCCTCGATGCGAATGATAGCCAGGTCCGTCGCCTGGTCCCTTCCTACCACGACAGCCGGAAAGCTCTCGCCGCTGCTGAGAGTCACCGTGATCCGCTGCGCGCTGTCCACGACGTGGTTGTTTGTAAGGATATGGCCCTCGAGATCCAGAATCACACCGGTTCCCACGCCGGTTGGGGGGATCGGAGAGTTCGAGAAGGCCATGCCGGCCACCTCGGTGACCACCTGGACAGTCGAAGGCGTGAGCAGCTTGACGATTTCGACCGTCGGCAGCGCTTGATCGGTGGTTGTCAACGAAACCATGGCAACGCCGACTTCGTTCGAGTTCCCAGTGCCCTCGACGACTGGCGGAGCTTCAGCGGTTTCGCTCGGCGCCGGTTCAGCGGTCGGCTCAGGTACAACCACGGCGACCGGTTTCGGCTCCGCTGTTGGGGCGACTGCGGGCGCGGGTGCCGCGACTGGGGCCGGCGCTGCGGTTGGGGCGGGAGCCGCCGTCGCCGGACTTGGCGCGACTGGAGCGACCGGAGCTGCTGGTGTGCTAGGCGCGAGTGCTGGTGACGCCGCTGCGGGAGCGATTGGCCGAGCCGTCGGCGGTGGTGACTGCACGGCGGGAATCACACCGGCCGTCGGAGTGGGCGATGAACTGACTGCGACCGGGATCGGCGCCGGGTCTCCGCCGTCCGAACCAAGGCCGCACGCGCTCAGAACGACCACCGCGATTAAGAGGAGAGAGAAGATTGCTGCAACACGAGTGCGCTTTGTCACGAGAAAGGACCTCCGTCATTTGGGACACGCCAGAGGGAGGTCGTTCGACTCTGCGTCGAGTCGGCCATCTCTGACAGTGGTGTCCGGCATTGGATGGCGACTCAGACACATACTAGTGAGAGTCCCCATGCATATGAGATGGCCGTTGGCCTCCGAACGTTTCAAGATAGATAACGTCGGAGGCCGAAGGGCGTTAGCGGAGGAGGGTCAGGATACGCAGAACTGGCGCAACTCGCTGATGAGGAAGTCCGGGTTCTCGGAGGAGATCGGGTGACCCGATTCGGGCACTTCAATAAGGGTGAGACTGGGCTGCATCTCTTTCATGCGCGCTTGAATCTCCGCTGAGAGGAAATCGCTCTCAGAGCCCTTTAGCTCCAGGATCGGGCAGCGGATCTTGCCCCACTGCTCCCAGAGATGATCCACCTCCCGCACTCCGAAACCGCCGTTGATCCAGAATATCTCCGGATCCTGCTTGAGCACGTACTTCCCAGCATAGTTGAGCCTGAGACCGTGCGTCGCCGAGTTCCGGACAATCTCTTCGGACGGCCTTGGGTTGGACAGTCGCTGTTGGTCCACATACTCGTCGATGCTGCTCCAGCCCATTCGCCGGCCGCCAATGCCAACGATCTGGTTCTTGGCTGAAACCACGCTCATTTCGGGACCGTAGTCCAGGCAAATGAAATGCTTGAGATGGTCCGAATGAGAGCCCGCGTACGAGATTCCGTTCCGGGCTCCGAGTGAAGCTCCGACGAAGTCATACGGCGTGATGCCGATCTTCTCGGCAAACTCCGCCAAGTCGGATGCAAACGCCGTCACGGCGTATCCTTCGCGAGTGTGATCGGAGTCCCCGTGCCCGCGCTGGTCCAAGGCGATGACCCGGAATTCGTCGCGGAGCTCGCGCGCGACATGGTCCCAGTTGTGGGCGTTGCCGCCCTGGCCGTGAGCCAGGAGCAGGTTCCGGTTGGACGATCCGCCCCAGTCCAGGTAGTGGATGTTGAGGCCGTTGACCTCGACGTTATGGTCGGTGGGCTGCGCGTCGTTTGGAATTCTGGACACCTCTTGTTCGGGATTTTGCGATGAACGGGCGTCTATCGTATCAGGAACGGTTGACGGAGAACACTGCCGAGACACATGACCCGGTGATCGCGATCAAAGTTGCTGCGCATCGAATCACCTGGCCCCCGAAACATGTGAAGCCGCGCATTTGCGAACAAGGAGTTCCAGTGTTGTCGATCTGGCCGTCGTCCCGATCACGTGCGATCCGACCAGTTGATGGGGATCAACACAATAAGTCGACGCTGTGAATCTGGTGGCTTGCCAGATGCGGTTGCCCGCGGGTCGCTCCCGATGCATCAAGTTGATTGCCAAAGACGGTATGGCGAGCGGTGGCCGGAACATTCAGCGAGTGGACTCGATATCACAGGGGCAAAAACAAACCCCTTCCTGGTCACAGGAAGGGGTCATCGCTAATGACTTGGTGTGTATTGCAGGCAACGTACCCGCGCAGTGGCGGGCGACTTGCTCGGGAAGAGGCCTGGACGTTGCTAGCGGCGACGCCTACGGCGCATGCGGCGTAGACTGCGTTGCTTGTCAAGACGGGTCTGTTCGCCCTTCGTCCGGAAGAAGCGACGGTTTCTCAACTCGCGAAGAATCCCTGAGCGTTGCATCGAGGTCTGGAACCTCTTCAGCAGGCTCTCCGGGTCTTCACCTTCTCGAAGGGTTACGAACGACAAATGATTCTCCTACCGCTGGGCTCTGCCCGGAAAATCGACGCGACGCCGAGACGTACGCCACCGAGTTTCCGAATCTACCGAAGCCTAAGAATCCAGGCACAAGCCCAGGTCAAAAGCTCAACGCCGAGTATAGCATACCGGGGTCGCCCCAACAACTTGACGTGCCGTCGTCGGCGGTGACGCCTCGGGATACTCGATTGACGCCCGCACACTCGAACCATATACTCGCTCCGACAGCGGCGGGCAGCCTGCCGAGGTGGTCCGAACGCACAACCCGGAATCGCAGAACGCCAAACCCGAGCGGAGAACACCCGATGACCTCATCCAGCGTCATACCGGAGAGCAAGTACGCGGAAGCCAACGGCATTCGATTGCACTACAAAGAGTGGTCCACCGAGGGACCTCCTCTCGTCTTTCTGCACGGAGTCACGAGCAACTGCGGCTCTTGGGATGTCGTCGCGCCCAATTTCGTCGAACGGCGCCATGTGATGGCTATCGACCTCCGGGGCCACGGGTTGTCCGACAAGCCTGAAAGCGGCTACGAATGGGAACCTCACTACGCGCCGGACATCGTCGACTTCATCGCGACTCATCTGGGCGAGCCGGCCATCGTGGTCGGGCATTCACTGGGCGCTGTTGTCGCCGCGGCCGTGGCCGTCCAGGCGGGCGACAGGGTTCGCGCCATCGTGATGGAGGACCCGCCGTCGTTCACGCATGAGAACCGTGACGGCACGATCTCCCGGTTCAAGCCGACGCTGGAGGCCAAACGCCTGCCGTTCGACCAACGCGTCGACGCACTCATGGCGAGCATGCGGATTGATCGGGAAGCGGCCACGGTCCGCGCGGAGAGCTTGGGGGCGATGAGCGAGCAGGTGCTGGTCGAACTGGTGGAAGGCGAGACCGCCTATCGTGCCGAAGTGCTTCTGCCAAAAGTGTCCTGTCCAGTGCTTGCCGTGCTTGGGAACCCGTCCAGAGGCGGGGTGGTGGACTGGGCCAACCGCCCGCGTTTGCAACGTCTCATGCGGCGCGCGACGATCGTCGAGTGGCCCGACGTTGGCCACGGCATACACTCCGAACAGCCGCAGCGGTTCGTGGCCGAGATCGACTCGTTCTTCGCGAGATTGTCTTAGGCGACGGCCAACAGCTATAATGGGCGTCAGATTTTTCACCCAAGGAGTCCGACGCCATGCCTCGTGAACTAGCCTTTTTCCGCGGCGCCATAGTTCCCATCGCCGAGGCAAAGGTAAGCGTCATGACGCACGCCCTTCACTACGGCACCGCCGTATTCGAGGGCATCCGCGGTAACTGGAACGAAGAACAGGGCAAGCTCTTCGTGTTCCGCATAGCCGAACACTACGACCGGCTGCTTCAGGGATGTCGCATGCTGATGATGGACATCCCTTACACCACCGAGCAACTGTGCGCCATCACGATCGAGTTGCTGCAGAGCTGCGGCTATCGGCAAGACCTGTACATCCGGCCTCTTGCCTACAAGAGCCAGGAGCTGGTTGCGAACTTGAGGCTCCAGGATCTGTCGAGCGATTTCACGCTGATAGCGGTTCCTTTCGGCGCCTACATCGACGCTGAAGGCGCCATCGACTGCACAACCTCCTCCTGGAGGCGCATCGACGACACGGTCATCCCACCCCGTGTGAAGATCTCCGGCCATTACGTGAACAGCATCCTGGCCAAGACCGAGGCCACGCTGGCCGGGTTCGACGAGGCGATCATGCTGACGCCGGACGGCGACGTGTCGGAAGGCTCGGGCGAGAATCTGTTCATGGTCACCAACGGCGAGATATTCACACCGCCCGTGGCTGACAACAATCTCGTCGGCATCACTCGCGATTCCGCGATCACGCTGGCCCGCGAGGAGCTCGGCATCGACGTTGTCGAGCGCAGAATACGTCGCAGCGAGCTCTATCTGGCGGACGAAGTGTTCCTGACAGGCACGGCGGCGCACATCACACCCGTGGGTTCCCTGGACAGGCGACCCATCGGGAACGGCGAGGTTGGCCCGATCACCGCTCAGATCCGTGACACCTACGTTGACCTGATTTCCGGGAACAACCCGAAGTACCTCGACTGGTGCACCGAAGTGCCTTTAGAGGCTTGAGCAAAGCCGCCAACCTCAATCGCAACATGTTCACATTCGCGACGGATTACTACATCTGCGTTCTTATCGCCACCGTGGGCGTTCTACAGATCGCAGTTTCCATCGGCAAAATCAACGGCCTCCTGTTCTTCAAATCGCCTGTGGTGGCGCGGACGATGGGCGCCGCCCTCGTGTTGTCTGCCTTCGTCCTCTTCTTTAGCACCGCTCCGCGCAACGTGAACGATTATGAAGGCGGCATGGACGCCAATGGCCAGGCATTGTTCTTCTTCTATGGCGCGTTCACCGCGGTGATCGTGACATTCGTCTTTGCATCGGCCGTCAACTTCAAGATGAAGGGCCCTGACGCTCCTCCGGACGCGGGGATTGACGCCGTCAGAGACACCAACTACGTTCTCGCACTTACTCGAAGCCTGTCGTATTGGTGGCGTAATTGGCGTACGCAGATGAAAAGCTATTTCTTTGGTTGAACGGATTGGTGGGCACGGCGCCGTATCTTGATCGGGTGGCATCGTGGGTGGTTAGCGACTACCTCGTCCCGATCTCCATGGCGCTGACGCTCATTGGTCTGTGGTTCATCGAGCCTGTCAGGGAGGTCCGACAACGGCATCAGATAGGGGTGTTTGCGGCCCTGACGTCGATGGCGGTGTCCAGCCTCGTGGTGATGATCATCAACGGCTTGTATTTTCGTCCCAGGCCGTTCGAGACGTTGGACACGACGCTGCTCTTCTACCGTCCCACCGACTCATCGTTCCCATCCAACGCTGTAGCTGCGATGTTCGGAATCGCGTTCACCGTTTGGGTGGTGCACCGCGGGTTGGGCGTCGTGCTCATAGGCGTCGCGAGCGTCTACGCGTTTACCCGCGTGTACGGCGGGGTCCACTATCCGTCGGACGTCATCGCGGCAGCGGCGGTCGGCCTCGTTGTGACGTACGTGGTCCTCAAAGGGCGCAACCTCCTCATGCCGATCCTCACGCGCGTGATCAAGGCTGCGAGAATACTCTGCCTGGCTTGACGAGTCCCGATGTCCGTTGACTTCCGAGCCGCGTTCGCGTGGCGGCGCCCTACTGGTGCATCCGCCAACCTCCGCCGACGTAGATTAGCTGCCCCGTGACCCAGCGGGCTTGCTCCGACGCCAGGAAGACGATCACGTCCGCCAGGTCGTCGGGTCGACCCAGTCGACGCAACGGCGTGTTGGGTGCGATCTCGTGCTCGACTTCGGGCGTGATGTACCCCGTCTGGGTCGGACCGGGAGACACGATGTTGACCGTGATCCCGTACTGACCGAGCTCGGCCGCGGCGGAGCGGCTGTACGACTCGATGGCGTGCTTGCTCGCAGCGTAGCTGACGTTCGCGACGTGTGAGTGGGCGGCATCGGTGCTCAGGTTGACGATGCAGCCGTGGCGTGCTCCGCGGTCGAGATGCCTGTCGACGTACTCGGTCATCATGAGCGCGTAAGCTCGCGCGTTGACGGCGAAATGCGCGTCGATCTCCGCTGCCGTAATACGACGGACGCCGCCCCGCCGGTCGTTCACGAGTGCCGGGTCGAACGTCTCATGCACGCAGTAGGTGTGGTTGTTGACCAGGATGTCGACGGGCCCGGTTTCTGACTCGCACAGGTCGAACAGGCGCGGGATGTTGGCGGACACAGACAAGTCGACCTCGTGGGCGGCGGCCTCGCCTCCTTGACTGCGGATCTGCTGAACGACACGCTCGGCCGACTGCTGTTGCATCGATCGGTACAGCGCGTCCCCGCCAACGTCGGCCGCCTCGGCCTGCGCCAACTCCTCGGCCGTGTAAGAACATTCATCGCGATGAAATCCGATCACAACCTTGGCGCCCTGTGCCGCCAAAGCAATCGACGTGGCAGCTCCGATGCCGTGGTTGGCCCCGGTTATCAGCGCGACTTTGCCCTCCAGTCCCGGATCGATCATGGCCTTGCTCCAATCTCCGATGTATCTCTCAGCGCCGGGCTCGCGATGCTCCCCTGTGGTCAACGATCACTGTCGACCTACGCTACCATCTCGGCCCTATAAGGGGCAATTGGCCGACATTTCCGCTCCCGCTGCGAACCGCGCACAAGGAAGGTCCGACCGGTAACCAGGGAGCAACAGCTTGAGCATTCAAGGAGGTAGGGTTTTTCCTAGCAGAGGCGGGCCGCGGCGGCGAGGCCCCGTGTATACCCGGTCCGGAAGGCGGTGACGTTTGTTTTGGGGCGAGTGGCGCCGTGACCCGCGTCATGGACGGCCAGCAGGAGCGCATAGCTACGGGATTCCCTTCCCTCGCAGCCCCGGACGGCAGTGGAGCCGCCGGACCGCACGATATCTCAATCCGCGGCGGTGACGTGTATGTCATAGTTGGCCTTGGCGCAGACCCGGCCATTCTGGACGACGGGACACTGCCCGACCCTGCCGGCGATTTTGGAAAGTTAGTTCGCTTGTTGGACGACGGCGCCTGGGAAATCGTCGCCGACGTAGCTGGCTACGAAACCACTGCGAATCCTGACGGCGGCGCACTCGACAGCAATCCGTACGCGGTGCTGGGTGGAGCGGACGGATTCGTTGTTGCCGATGCAGGCGGCAACGACCTGCTCGGCGTCGATGCCGACAACGTCGTCTCCACGGTCGCGGTGTTCCCTGACGTCATGGTGGATGCGCCGGTCTTCCTCGGCCTTGACGCTGGCGCCAAGATTCCGATGCAATCGGTGCCCACGACAGTCACCATGGGGAGCGACGGCGCCTACTACGTTGGCTTGTTGACCGGTTTCCCGTTCCCAGCGGGCGCAGCTAGCATCTACAAAGTCGTGGCGGGTCAGGAGCCGGAAGTCTTCGCCGAAGGTTTCACGAACGTGTCGGACATCGCGTTCGACGATGACGGAAACCTCTGGGTTCTGGAGATCGCCGCGAACTCCTTGTTGGCGGAAGCGCCGGCCGGCGGTTTGACTCGTGTGAACGCCGACGGTACGCGCGACGTCGTGGTCAGTGAAGGATTGGTGATGCCCACGGGCGTCGCCATCGGGCCTGACGGCAATGTTTACATCACGAACTGCGGCGTATGTCCGGGCGGAGGCGCGGTGCTTCGCATGACAGAAGTAGAGCCCGTGGCGGTTCCTCCCGCAACCGGCGACTACACGCTGACGCCCATGATGGGCGCCATGGTTGGCGTGTTCGGGCTTACACTGGTATTTGGCGGAGCGCTTATGATCAGGCGTAGGTTCATTACCCCATAGCCCACGCAAGTCACTTAACCAAATATGGTCGTGGGCCAAGCTCACGCTGAAGACACCTCCGCGCGGCAACGTACGCGGAGGTGTCTTTTTGGTTGTCTCGATCTATTCAGCGCCGGCGCGAGTCGCCAGTGACACAATCCTCGGCCCAGCGAGAGCCACTGATCTGGCGGAGCGGTTGAGGGCAACGCTTCCAGGCCCTTAGTTCATGCGCCGCCCGCCGTCCACGTTGATGGCTTGACCCGTGATGTTGCGGGCGTCTTCTGACACCAAAAAAGCGGCCAGCCTGCCGACGTCATCCGGCGTCTGCTCGCGCCCCATCGGGATCGTTTCTTCGATCACCTGGTCAAACAGCTCCCTGCCCGAAAGCCCCTCGACATCCGAGTCCGTGGCTCCGAACCTGGACCGCTTCCGGGCGATGGCCTGCCACATCGGGGTCCACAACAGGCCGGGGCATATCGCGTTCACGTTGATGTTGTATCGGGCGAGCTGAGCGGCGTTGGATTGGGTCCAGCTCGCGACGGCGGCTTTGGAAGTGCTGTAGTGGGGCAGGTCCGGGCTTCCCTGGCGGGCCGCGATTGACGCGATGTTGACGATCTTGCCGGACCTTCGCCCGATCATGTGATCGGAGACCGCCTCCGACACGATGACGACGCCGCGTACGTTCACGGCGAATACCTGGCTCCAATCGGCGTCGCTGGGGCGCTCCCGTTCCCACCACTCCCCGACGCCGATTATCCCCGCGTCGTTCACCAGTATGTCGATCTTGCCGAACCTCTCCAGCACCCGGTCCACCATTGCCTGGACGGATGCCCGGTCGGTGACGTCCACCTGGATCGCGACGGACTGGCGTCCGGTCGCTTCGACGTCCGCCGCCACGGCCTCGGCGCCGGCGAGGTTCATGTCAGTCACCGCCAGATCGGCGCCCTGTTCGGCCAATACGAGGCAGATCCCCCTGCCTATCCCACTGGCGCCGCCCGTAACGATGGCCACTTTGTCCGACAGATCTATCATCATGAGATGCTCCTAGTGTCCTGTCTCTAAAGTG
>DCWO01000102.1 GCA_002328865.1 Dehalococcoidia bacterium UBA2160
CTTTCGCTGACGGTCTACAGACGATACGCTTCTCCCACATCGAGAACAACGAGGCGACCTCCTGGGGCGGGGGCGGCATTTTGAACGACGCCGGCGGCGACATGACTCTTGCCAACACCCTCGTCAGAGACAACGTGGCGCCCACGGGGGGCGGCATCGCCAACCGCGCCACGCTGCGGATGGTCCACACCCTCGTCACCGGCAACACCGGCGAGCACGGCGGCGGAATCTTCGCGCTTGGCACAGTCGACATGTTCGACAGCATTGTTATCGAAAACATCGGAACGTACGGCGGCGGCATCCTGAACGGCGGCGTCTTCCACATCGACGCCAGTACTGTCGGCCTGAACGAGGCGGCGGAATACGGCGGCGGCATTTCGGTCGGCCTCGGCAGCGTGTCGTTGGTGAACGTCACGATCATCGGGAACACAGCCAACGGAGACCTCGGCGGAGGCGGGTTGTTCGTGAACGGCAGCACCACCCTCGTGAACGTCACGATAGCTGACAACACGGCTGGCCATGGCGGCGCTGTAGCTGGCGACGGCAGCGTTGCCATGTCGAATACAATTGTTGCTGAAAACTCGAGTCCTGCCTGCACCGGTCGGCCATTCGATTCAGGACAAGCGAACCTAACCGACGACGCAACATGCACCGCCGACACAGGATTCGCCGTGGTGGAAGACGCTGGGATCAGTCCACTATGGAATCCGATCTTCGTGACAGCATTGAAAATGCTGGACACGGATAGTCCTGCCGTGGACGCTGGCGTCGACGAGCTGTGTCCCGCGGTCGATCAACGTGGGGAGATCAGACCGCAGGACGGAAACGGGGACGGAACGACGACGTGTGACATCGGCGCCATCGAACTCGATCCGCCCTTGGCCAGGCAACCTTGCTACTGGGCTTGGACAACCGTGACTCAGTCTGAGTTGTCCGATACCGTCCAGCAGTCATTTCTCGATGCGGGCTTGGCTGACGCGGAGGCGACAGCAGCAGCATACGGCGAGAACTATGTCTGTGGGGGCAAAGTAGAGCGGTTCGCAATCATGCAGACCGATTTCCGCATCACTCTCCGTGTGGACCAAACAGACGACCTCGATGGGGTCGGCGAACTGGTTGGGACTGTGCTCAACATCCTTGAAGAGTTCGATACCGACAGCACACCCGGCCTCGTCGGCGGCGACATATTTCTCAGCGTTGTCTCAGACGGCAATCAGCGCGGATTCCAGGTCGCGTACGTGGTCGCGATGGACATCCGGTTGGCGCAAGGTTTGAGCGGGACCGAGCTCCTGGACGCATTAGGCTACTGAGGCGCGGCTGCCTGTCAACGCGACGCGTGTCCGGCGATCAGTACGCCTGACGAAGCAATCCCATGACGTCGTCGAAGGTGCGGAAACCTCTTGGCGACAGCGCGGATCGTGGCCCGTGCTGCGCCCATACCCGCTCCGCCACCGTCTGGATCTGCTCCTCGGTTACGCCGCGGTCGCTCAGCTTGTCGTCGATCTCGATATCAGCCATGAGACGACGGACGGCGGCAACTCCCTTTTCGGCAGCGTGTCGAGTCGAGATGCCGTCGACGTTCTCGCCTAGCGCCCGAGCGATGTCGGCGAGCTTCTCCTGGCAACCCACGAAGTTGAAATCGAGGATGAACGGGAGCATGATCCCCAGCAGCCTACCGTGGGGCAGGTGCGTGACGTCGCCCAAGACCTCAGAGTAGGTGTGGTTATGTATCAGGCCGCCGTTGCCGAACGCGACGCCGACGGTGGTAGCGGACCACAGCATCGCCGAGCGCGCGTCGATGTCCTGGCCGTTGGCGAAGGCTTTGGGTAGATACTTGCCGATGACCTCGATCGCCTTGATCGCCAGGGTGTCAGCGGTCGGCTTGAACCGGTTGACCAGGTAGCACTCCATCGCCTGAGACAGTGCGTCGGCGCCGGTGTCGGCGGTGACGTTGGGCGGCATCGATGCGTTCAGCACGGGATCGCAGATGGCGACGCTGGGCCGCAGAATCGGGTCGCCAGCCCATCCCTTGATGCCAGTGTCCGGGTTGAACACGCCTGAACCGGCCGTGACTTCGCTGCCCGTGCCGGCCGTGGTCGGGACGGAGATGATGTGCGCGCCGCGATTCTCGACGCGACGAGGCGGGGTCCAGTCCGTGCCGACCCGCGACTGGTGGTATTCGGTGAGCTTGCCCTCGTTGCCCAGTAGCAGCGACATGGACTTTGAGCTGTCGATGGTGCTGCCACCGCCCAATGCCACGATGAGGTCTCGGTCGCCCGCGCGAAACGCCTCGACCGCGGTTTCGACCGACGCTAACGTGGGCTCGGTGGCGATGCCTGAGAACACTTCGACGTTCAAGCCCGCTTCCGTCAGCGATTTCTCCGCGCCCTCGGTCAGCCCGATCTCGTGGAGTATCGGGTCGGTGACGATGAGAGGGGCTTTGCTGCCCAACGACTTGGCAACTTCACCGACTCGCTCCACGGTTCCCGCGCCGAAGATGATGCGAGCGGGAGACCGGAATTCGAAATCGCCTGACCAGTTTGTCATGTCCATTGATGCGTCCTCCATTCAAGTCCGACGCCCGGTGAAGCTAGGCGCCCTCATTCCTCATCTCGCGCTGCACGTACAAAGCGAGTTGGTTGTTGGGGTCCAGTTTGACGGATTGGCTCAAGGCTTTCTCCGCAGCCTCAATATCGTCCAACTCATACAATGATGCGCCTTTGCGCGCGTAACCGAGAGCATTCTCAGGTTCCAGCTCAATTGCCTTGTCCGCTGCGGCAACGGCCTCGACGTGTCGATCCATGTATTGCAGTGCTTCGGCTTTGGTGCGGTAGGGAGCGGCGGCGCCGGGGTTCAGCTCGATGGCCTTGTCCACCGCGGCCAATGCCTCCTCTTCGCGATCAATCGCCAGAAGCGCCACCGCCTTGGCGGCATGCGCTAATGAGTTGTCCGGGTTGCGCTCGATAGCCTTGTCCGCCGCGGTCACCGCCATTTCCGAGCGACCGATCATCGGCATCGCCTGGCCATGGGCGCCTGCGGGACCAAGCTCGTTCACCTGGTCCGCCACGGCCAGCGCGGCCCGGAAATCGCCCAACGAGCCCAGCGCCAGTGCCTTGATGCGATATGAGGATGCGTTGTCAGGATCGAATTCGATTGCCGAGTCCGCGGCCACTAGCGCTCCTTCGAAATCGCTCGAGGCCGCCAACGCTTCCGCCCGGCTTTGGTGCAACGACGCGTCCTGTGAGTCTAGCTCCAGAGCCTTGTCGAGCGTGGCCAAAGCTCTGTCGAACTCGCCCAAGGAAGTAAGGGCCTGCGCCTTGATTCGGTACGTGGAAACGCCGTCCGGGTCCAGCTCGATTGCCCTGTCCGCCGCGCCGATCGCCCCTTCGAATTCGCCCATGGCGCCAAGCGCCTGCGCCCTGCTCTGATGGGAGGGCGCGCTGTCAGGGTCCAGTTCTACAGCCCTGTCCGCCGCCGCCACGGCGCCTTCGTACTTGCCCATGGCGCCCAATGCCTGAGACTTGGTCAGATACGACGGGGCGCTGTCCGGGTCCGACTCGATGGCTTTGTCCACCGCGTCGACCGCAGCCTTGTATCGACCAAGGTCGAAGAGCGCTTCAGCCCTCGTCAGGTGAGGAATGTCGTCTTCGGGGAACAGTTCAAACGCCCTTGCGCTCGACGCCACCCCCTCTTGCACACGATTCAGCCTGAACAGGGCCGTGCCCTTGGCCTCATGGGCATATGCGTCGTCCGGGTCCAACTCGATGGCCTTGTTTGCGGCAACTATAGCTTCTTCGTACTCGTCCAGCGCATTCAGCGTGATCGCCCTGCCTTGGTATGCGAGGGCGTCGCCCGGATCCAGTTCGACCGCCCAGTCGACGGCGGCCAACGCTGCCTCGAACTCGCCCAAGCCGCCCAACACCTGACCCTTGATGCGATAGGACAGAGCGCTGTCCGCTTCCAACGCTATGGCTTTGTCGACTTCAACGAGCGCTCTCTCGAATTTGCCCATCGAACCCAGCGCCCGAGCCTTGGTCCGGTACGGGAGCACACTGTTCGGGTCCAACTCGATGGCCCTGTCCGAAAAAGCCACCGCCTCATCGGACCGGCCCAGATTGTGCAGCGCCTCGGACTGGATGCTGTGAGCGAACGCGTTGTCCGGTCTCAGTTCGATGGCTCCGGACGCGGCACTCAGCGCGCTTTCCCAATCTTGCGTTGTCCTGAAGACTTCGACCACTTGGCGCAATTCGTCGTCCGAATGATCCTGCCTGGAATTATCCACCACTTGCGTTCTTCACCTTGCTCTACTGATTTCCTTGGGGGTCGTCGTTGGCCGTGCTCAGCCCGCGTTCAGAGTGCGAGCCCTCTGTTCGATCTGATCGACGATGTCGACTCCGACCCGCTCGCTCCACGCTGCGAGCAGTTGCTGCGTGATCGGGCCTGGAACCGAGTCGCCGATCTGCCGGTTGTCGGCTGTGCCCACTGGCAGCAGCGAAAACGGAGTGCTGCATAGGAACGCCTCGTCCGCCGTGTACACGTCATACGGTTGAAGGTCTTCCTTGGACGTCGGGATGTTCAGTTGTTCGGCGAGCTCCAACAACGTCATGCGCGACACGCCCTGCAGGATGCTTCTGTCCCCGGCCGTTCTGAGCACGCCGTTGGACACGATGCAGAAGTTGGCGCCAATGCTCTCGCTCACGTTCCCGTCGCTGTCGAGCAACACGGGAAACGCGTCCGGGTCCACGTCACGCGCCTCCAGATCGGCCATCACGAAGCTGAGCCGGCTGTAGTGCTTCACCTTCGGGTCGATCTGGTCCGGCGAGAAGCTGCGCGTCCTCGGGATCACCACGTGCGCGCCCGTGTCGTACAGAGGTGCGTACCGGACGTAGTCGATCGGGTCGATCATGATGGACACATGCGGTTCGGTCTCGCCAACGACTCCGCCCGCGCCTCGAGTGACGATCTGGGTAATCATGTAGTCGTCCCGTGCGGCGCTGCGCATCTCTTCGTTGTACTCGACCGTGTCCAGGGTCACGCGTTCCATCTCGTCGATCGACATGCCGGGGTCGATCCTCGTGTACTGAAGCGAACGATACAACCGCACCAGGTGCTCCCTCAGCCGAAAGACCTTGCCGTTGAAGGTTCTGGACGTGTCGAACACCACGTCCCCGAGGCGAAAACCCCGGTCCAGCATGCTGATCGTCGCCTCACTGCGACGCACGAACTCGCCGTTTACCCAAATTGTGTAGTCCATCTTTCGCCTCGCAATTTTGATGCCTAATCGAGATTAGCAGATCACGAGCAGAAACGCAGCACCGGTGTCAGCCGCCGACAATACGCACGCCAATCCCTTTCGAGCTGCCGCGTAACTACTCCTCTCTCCGTTCGTCCTGAGCAACGTTATGTCCGCGGGACGGACAATGCATTGGACAGTAACGGTCGTTTTGCAGATTGTCATGCTGAGACCGCAGGCGAAGCATCTGGGGCCCCGCAGGGAGGCAATTGTCGCATTCAACCAGATCCTTCGACTTCGCTCAGGATGGCATCGGGAGAGCCGTTACTTGGAAG
>DCWO01000093.1:0-386 GCA_002328865.1 Dehalococcoidia bacterium UBA2160
CATGTCGCCCGTGCTCAGACCGGCTACGCTTTCGACGCCCGCATGACGCCGCAGATCTTCCAGCGTCTCTTCGAACAACGACCCCGGCGTCGACATCACTACGTTCGCATACATCTGGATGAAGCGCCTGTATAGGTCCAACGCGAAATGCTCGTCGTCGAGCCGGCTGGCGATGCCGTCGGCGACCGTCTGGTTGATGCCCAAATTCAGAATTGTATCCATCATGCCGGGCATCGACACCGCGGCGCCCGACCTTACCGACAGCAACAGCGGGTCCGCCGCATCGCCGAACTTGCGCCCGGTCGCCGCTTCCAGCCGCAGCAACTCGTTGTCGACCTGCTCCCACAAATCGTCAGGAGGCGCCTGGCCGTTCCGGTAATACTCCA
>DCWO01000093.1:723-3612 GCA_002328865.1 Dehalococcoidia bacterium UBA2160
TCGTGATCGTGAACCCAGGCGGAACAGGCAGACTCAACGAGGTCATCTCGGCGAGCTCAGCGCCCTTGCCGCCGAGCAGCGGCCTGCCTCCACCGTCACGCGAATCGAACGAGTGCACCCATCGAGTCGTCCCCGCCGCACCCGTTCCCGACACCTCGTTGCGAACAATCGCCCCGGTCCGAGCGCCTGTGCTTCGTTCAACCATCGAAAAGACCTCCAACCCTTACGAGAGACGCCGGCGCCGCTTGCAAAAGTACGGCATCGGCCATGTGTTGCAAGTCGACAGCGACGTCGCCACTGCAACAAACATTGGTCCAGACCACGTCAGACCGAGCCCGTCGCAAAGGCGGCTACTCCGACTATAACCACATCGCCGCGCAATATGAAACGGGCGACCGCGATCATCCCATGTAGTTTCCGTGAGCTTCGGGGCCTACACGAAAGGCGACCTCTGAAGACGACGGGGGTTTCGTGTACGACTCGAACTGCCGCGATAAGACGGCGACAGCGCCGCCAACACGGTGGCGACCAGCCCAAGCCCCACGTTGTTGCGGAGATGTTAGCCTGTAGCTCACAACACCCGGCGCAACGTACGTTGCGTCCACACCGAAGTCGAGCCTGGTGGCGGGAGGCCAATCGTGAGCACTGCAGAACAGTATCCGACCGTGGAACAAAACTGGCCTCGGATGTACATCGAGTTCGCAGATGTCTACGACAGGTTCGCCGACCGCGAGTGGCGCGACTCCCCGGTCTACAGTGCAATCGACGAGATCGTCGACGAACTCGGGGGACAGGTGATCGCGGAGATCGGCTCCGGCACCGGTCGATCTACACTGGAGCTTGCGAAGTACGCGAGGTTTGTGGTCGGCATCGAACCCGAAGCGGCGATGTGGCGGATTGCGTCAAAGAACATCGAGCGCGCAGGTCTGACGAACGTCGCGCTCGTACAGGGGTCCGCCGATCACATGCCGTTGTCGCCGAGGTCTGTCGATGTCGCCGTCTGCGTCATGAGCGTCGCGTTCGACACGATGCAACACGCCGCCGAACGTCTGCCTGAGATCTACAGAACGGTCAAACGGGGCGGATCCATCGTGGTCGTGGGCCTGCCGCCGCTCTGGTATGCCGGAGAGTTGGCCGAGGTCGTCCTCGGCGAAAGTCGCACCACGCCTGAAGACGGCGAAGGGCGCCAGTCCGAGGTTTTATCGAAGCTGGGGTTCATGCATCATGACATCGATGCAACTCAAACGTTCGATTCGGTGGAGGATGCAGTTGCCGCCTACGGCTTCATATTCGGCCGCAACGCCATCCAACACCTGATCGAAAACAATATGTCCTCGATCAGGTGGAGGTTCCGAATCTCGTACCTAGACGTGTAGCCGGTTTGACGAGTCACCCGTTATTACAAATTGCGGACAGGCGTTCGAGCAAAGCGGCGCCAGGTTGACCTGCCCTTACCCCACCTGCGACCGCATTCGCTCGACCGTCGCCCCGGCTTCGTCCACCATGTCCATGAGGATGTCGCGCGCCGGCCTGCTCTCGTTCAGCATGCCGCTGATCTGCCCCGACGGGTTGCCGACCAGGTCGTAGCGCCCGGACATGCGCGCCGCGCGGGTGAACGGCTCCTGCAAAATCCCCTGGAGCGGCATCTCGAGCGGGGGCAATCCGGAATCGGCCCAGGCGTCCTTGACCAGGTTCTGGTACGAGCGTTGTTGCTTGCCCGAGAGGAACTTGCTGAGGGTGAAGTTCTCCGACCGGCCGCCCAGAATCTGTTCCTGGTGATCGCTCGGAATGTTCGTCTCGTCCGAGGCGAGGAATGCGGTGCCGACCCACACGCCTTGAGCGCCGAGAGCCAGGGCGGCTGCGACCTGCCTGCCCGTCCCGATCCCTCCGGCAGCCAGCACCGGCATCGGGTCGACGGCATCTACGATCTGCGGAACCAGCACCATCGTGGAGATGTTGCCCGTGTGGCCTCCGGCCTCGGTTCCCTGCGCTGTAATGATGTCCACGTTTGCGGCCCGTTGCCGCTCGGCGTGACGGACGGCGCCGGCCATTCCGATGACCTTCATCCCTTGGGCGTGCGCCCTTTCGGTCATGAATGCGGGGTCGCCCAGAGCGGCCGCGAACACGGGCACTTTGTTGTCGAGCAGAACGTCGATCTTGCGATTCAACAGATCGGTCGACATCGGCTCGGAGGGCGACAGCTCAGCCGATTCGAGGCCATGCTCTGCGATCAGTTCCTCGACGACCGCGACGTGACGCGGATACTCCATCCGGATGTCGGCGTAGACCTCGTGTTTACTGGTCGAAGTGACTTCCGCCCGCGTGGCCGGAAGCAGGAAGTCGACGCCAAACGGCTTGTCTCCCACCAGGCCGCGCAGCTCGCGTATCCCGGCGTCCAGATCGTCGAGGTCGGCGAAGTTGTCGCCCATCACGCCCAAACCTCCGGCATTGGACACGGCGGCAACCAGCTTGACAGGCGTGGGCGCGGTCGTCTGACTCTGGCCTCCCGCGGCCATTCCGGCTAGAACGATCGGGTATTCGATGCCCAAGAAATCGCATAGAGGTGTACGGAGTCCGTTTGCCATCGATAATCCCTCCAGTGGGTTAATAACGTCTGCGTTCCAAGTGCGGTCTTCGGCGCTCATCCGATTTATCGATCGGCGCGCGACAGACCCTTACGTCCTTTCAGTCCCTTTCGTCTCTTGGGCGCCCTACTGCCCGCTCATCAAGGCCAACAAACGTGCCGGCGTGGCTGGCAGGTCCTGCACCCGAACGCCGGTCGCGTCGGCGATGGCGTTGATGATAGCGGGCGCCACGGGAACCAGTGCGCATTCGGCCGCGCCCTTGGCGCCAAGCCCGGCCGACGGGTCGCCGTTCTCGATCAGGATG
>DCWO01000093.1:3991-4787 GCA_002328865.1 Dehalococcoidia bacterium UBA2160
ACTCGCCAGGCCGGTAGTCTTCGGTGAGCGCTTGTCCGATCCCCATGGAGACCGCGCCTTCGATCTGCCCCTTCAGCCCCTGAGGGAACACGGCCTTCCCAACATCGTGAGCGGCGACTACTCGGACCACTCGCACCGCGCCTTGCTCTCGATCGACCTCTACCTCTGCCAGTTGTGTTGCGGTGACATACACGGGGAACGGGTCGAGGTCTCCGGATGTCGGATCCTGGGGTTCCGCCACCGGCTCGAAAGCGGCGTCGAACCGCATCGGGAGCCCGGCCGACGTTCTCGCCTCTGCAACTTGAGCCAGAGAAACCCGAAGCGCGGGATCCTGGCCGTCCACTGGCCTCACGCCGTCATCATTCATTTCCAGGGCATCGGGCGCTCGTTCCAGAAGCTCCGACGCCGTGGACAAGACGGCTTCCCTGAGCATCCCAGCGGCGTTGAACGCGGCGTTTCCCGCGTAGTAGGTGAGCCGGCTTCCTCCGCTGGTTCCCGATTCCGGCGTGACGTCGGTATCGCCGCTGATCACCGTCACCGTTCCGTGTGAGAGCGACAGCTCGTCGGACACGATGCGCTTCCATGCGGTGTCCGAGCCTTGCCCAAGCTCCATTGCGCCGGTCAGCAATCGAACGTGCCCATCCGGTTCCAGAACCAACGACACACGTCCCGCCGAGTGCAGCGCCCCCGCGGATCCGACGCCATATCGCATCGACGCGAGCCCGTATCCACGCAGCCACCGGCCGTTGGCGTCCTCGGCCGAACGACGGGTCCGCTCGGCGTAGTAAGGACGCAC
>DCWO01000093.1:5117-14957 GCA_002328865.1 Dehalococcoidia bacterium UBA2160
GCTTCCAGCGTTTGCCTGAACGACTCCTCCTGTTCCAGCGTGGACGCTCGGGCGTCGTCCGAATCCGAATGGCGCCGGTTCTTCAGCCGAAACTCCAGAGGGTCGATTCCCAACTCTGCGGCCATGGCGTCCATTTGAGACTCCATGGCGAAAACCGCCTGCGGGGCGCCGAAGCCTCTCATCGACCCAGCCAACGGGTTGTTCGTATAAACAACTTGGCCGTGAATCAGGCCGCTGGGGAAATGATACGGGCTCATCATCGAGACGCCCGACCGGACGAAGATGCTCGGACCAGACGAGGCGTAGGCGCCGGTGTCGGCCACCATCTCGGCGTGCAGTGCCGTCAGGCGTCCGTCCTTGGTGACCCCGGTCCGGCACCGAATCGTGAACGAGTGCCGCTTCGTCGTGGCCGCAAACGATTCGGCTCGGCTGTACACGATCTTGACGGGGCGGCCTGTCTTGAGCGCCAGCAGCGCCACAATGGTTTGATACGACGGGTCGTTCTTGCCCCCGAACGCGCCGCCTACGGTGGTCGGAAACATACGCACTCGGTCGGGCGGGAGAGCCATGGTCTCGGCTATAGCTTCCTGTTGATGATGCGACCACTGCGTAGCTGCCCGCACTACGAGCCGTCCGTCGTCGTCCTGATACGCAAGCGCGGCGTCAGGCTCGATGTACGCATGATCGTGAGGCGGCGTCGTGTAATTCCGGTCGATGACGAGGTCGGCCTCGGCCAATCCCACGTCCGCGTCGCCCCAGGTCATGCGGCGCTCTGAGATGAGATTGGACCCCTCGTGCACTGACGGAGCGGATTCGCTCAGCGCCTCGGACGCGTCGAGCACCGCGTCCAGTATCTTGTAATGGACACGCACCGACGAGAGAGCTTGAACCGCGGCCTCCTGTGAGTCCGCCGCGACCGCGGCCACCGGGTCGCCCACCTGCCGCACTTTGTCATCCGCGAGAACGGGCTGGTCCTTGGCGGCTCGACCATATCGGTTGAGGCCAGGCACGTCCTTGGCGGTCGCCACGGCTACGACGCCGGGCAGTTTGAGCGCGGCGGCGTAGTCGATGTGTGCGATCTCGGCGTGATGATGCGGACTGCGCAGCACCGCGGCGTGGAGCATGCCGGGCATGGTCAGGTCTCCGGCATACAGCGCCTCTCCCCGCACCTTCGCGGGGGCATCGTCGCGAGGCGCAGGTTCTGCCTGGAAAGGCTCCGATTGCGCATCGTGGCCGGCAGCCTGTGCGACAGCTTCCACGATGCTGTTGTAGCCAGTGCAGCGGCAAAGATTGCTGCCGAGCGCCCGCATGATCTGACGCCTGGTGGGTTTGGGATTACGGTCAAGGAGAGCCTTAGCCGCCACGATCATCCCGGGAGTGCAGAATCCGCACTGGACGGCGTCCGCATCAAGGAACGCCTGCTGGAGCGGGTGCATCTCGTCCGCGGAGCCAAAGCTTTCGATCGTTTGCACGTCAGCGCCGTCTGAACGGCCCAACGGCACGCGACACGCACGCACCACCCGGCCGTTCATCAACACCGTGCACGTCCCGCACGTTCCGTCCTCGCATCCGCGCTTGGATCCGGTGAGGCCCAGGGCGTCCCTCAGCACCTCCAGGAGAGTGTACGCGGGGTTGACCGACAGATCGTGGTCCGCGCCGTTGACCTTGAGCTTGAGTGTGGTTTCTGTGTTGACGTTTGCCAATGGGCTGTCCATCCTCCGGGAAATCTTCGGTGACTTGGACGATGTCTCGAGAGAACATGGACCGACAACGACGACTCAGCGGTGTCGGCACAAGACAGGCGCCGCGAATCCCGTGCCGTCGTTCGGCGTCCCTGATCGCCGCGAGTCTAGCATCGGCGTTAGTAGCCGTCAATCGGGCGCAGGCGACACCGGGGTGTTGCGCGATCGCCGCATCCTGCGGCAGCGGATAATTGCGAACTGCTCCCTCTACTCGAAGGCGGGCATGACCTCGTTGGCGAGCAGCTCCAACTCGCGCATGATGTGTTCGTGGCTCATGCCGGGGAAGTAGAGACGACAGATCAGGTGGTCCATGCCGAACGTGTCCGCAAACCGCTGGATCTGCCGAACGCAGGTCTCCGGCGACCCGACGATGAATCGGTCGGTGCTCAGGGCGCCGAGACGGTCTATGGGCGTGGCATCGGTCGCGCCGATCAGCGGGTGCTGCCAACCTCCGCCGTACTCGTCGCGATAGTTGACCAGCAGATGCCGTTCCGCCAGATCGATCGCCTCGGCGTCGGTGTCGGCGATCACCACCTCTCGAGTTAGCGGCGCAGGCGCTTGATCTGGGTCTTTGCCGGAGGCAATCAGATGCCCGCGATACGTCGCCTGGCAATCCAACAGCTTCTCGAGCCCCGCCGTGGGACCCGGAATCCACGCGTCGCCTTGTCCTGCGGCTCGGCGCAGCGACAGGTTCCCCCATCCGCCGACCCAGATCGGCGGCGGCGTGGACGGGCGGGGCTCGATCCTTGCCTCCCGAACGGCGTAGTATTCGCCCTCGAACGTGACCGACTCGCGGGTCCAGAGCAGTCGAATCAGGTCGAGCGCCTCCGAGAACCTGGCGCCGCGCATCCTCAGCGCCTGTTGATACAGTTCGAACTCGTCGGGCTTGTAGCCGATGGCCGCTCCCAGGATGAATCGTCCGACGCTCATGATGTCCAACATCACCGAGTCTTCCGCCACGCGCACCGGGTGATAGAACGGCAGCACGATGATGTCAGTGCCTAGCACGATCTTCGATGTCCGTGTGGCCACGCCCGCCAGGCACATGAGCGGAGACGGCCAGTAGTGGTTCTCGACGCCGTGGTGCTCTTCGAGCCATGCGGAATCGAACCCGAGCTCCTCCGCGCGGACCACTTCTTCGAGGAACTCTCGGTAGAAGTGTCCGCCTTCGGTCCCGATGAAACCGAATCTCATCGATTGCCTCCCGTGTTGTTGACGCAGAGTTGATCGTTGTTGAGTACGAGTCGCGCCAACTCTATAATGCAGGGGCAATTCTATCGCCTGAGTCGAAAAAGGTGAAACCATGATCGTCAGCCAGGTCGTCGACGCTCCGAGTCTGATCCGTCCCAAGCGCAAAGTAACCGGCATATCGGCCACGTTGCTGCCGTTCACTCCTCAAGATGAGCCGGATTGGGAAAGCTTCCGCACCCACGTGACAAGGACCGCCGACGCGGGTTTGGCGCCTGCTGTCAACATGGACACTGGTTACATCAATCTGTTGGACGACGACACGCGGTTGGAGGTGTTGGACCAAACGAAAGACGCCCTCGATGGCCGCGACTTCGTGGCCGGGGCGTTCGTCGGTGATTCACTGGGCGACCAACTGAACTTAGACGAGTACCGCCGACAGATCGACATGGTTCAGGACCACGGCGGTACTCCGGTCGTCTTCCAGAGCTACGGCCTGACCCATCAGGGTCCGGAAGACATCCTGGCCGCGTACTCCGCCATCGGTCGCGACTGCCCGGAGTTCATCGCCTTTGAACTCGGCACGATGTTCGCCCCATTCGGGCAGATCTACGATATCGAGACGTACGCGGGTCTGCTGGACATACCTCAATGCACCGGGTCGAAGCACTCGTCGCTCGACCGGTCGCTGGAGTGGCAAAGGTTGGCCCTCCGGGACGAGCGGCGTCCCGATTTCAAGGTCTATACCGGCAATGACCTCGGCATCGACATGATCGTCTACGGCAGCGACTACCTTCTCGGCCTAAGCACGTTCGCGCCGGAGCACTTCGCCCTGCGCGACGCAATGTGGGAGTCAGGCGACCCGAACTTCTACGCCCTCAACGACCTGCTCCAGTACCTCGGCTTCTTCGCCTTCAGGGAACCGGTGCCGGCCTACAAGCACAGCGCCGCACAGTTCCTCAAGATACGAGACCGCATCGAGCACGACTCGGCCCACCCGGGTAACCCGCGACGCACCGAAAGCGACATCCCGGTCCTCCGAGACATCGCCGAACGGCTTCAGGAGCAATGGCCCGTCTGAGGGACCGCGGACCCACGGTTGTCGGCCAGCGCGCTGCGAAACAAGCTTTGGTCGATCGCCTAACCTCGCTATGCGCACAGCACGGCGATTCAATTTCGGATCTTGCACCTCCGCTTGTGTTGCCATGCGAGTTTGCGTAGCATTAACAGCCATCTGATCCTTTCAATTCAACGCAACGAAGAGGTGAAACGCCCGATGAAAGCAGCGCGACTAAGCGGCCCGAAGCAGTTTGAGATAATCGACGAACCCGTCCCGGAGCTCCACGACGGCCAGTGCCTGGTGAAGATGGAGCGATGGTCGGTGTGCGGCAGCGACATCCGTCACGGCTACGGACCGGTCCACCCGGAGGAGGAGTACCCGATGCGAACGGGCGCTCCGTGCCACGAGTGCATAGGCACGATCGTCGAGAGCCGCTCCGACAAGTTCAAAGTAGGCCAGCGCGCCATCGTGCTGCCCACTTTCACCGGCCCAGGCGGGCTGGTCGAGTACCTCGCAGGAGACGAGGACCGCATGGCAGCCGTTCCTGACCACGGGACGCTCGAAGAGTGGGTCATGTGCCAGCCTTCAGGCACGGTGCTCTACTCGTGCCAGCAAATGGGAGCGATCATCGGAAAACGCGTCCTGATCTTGGGACAGGGCAGCATCGGGCTGTCGTTTACCGCCATCTGCGCCCGTGCCGGCGCAAGACAGGTCATCGCTGTGGACCTGGAAGACAATCGCCTGGAGTTCGCGAAGCGCTTCGGCGCAACTCACACGGTCAACCCGACGAAAGACAACCTGGACGAGGCCATCGAAGAAATCACCGGCGGCCGTGGCGCCGAGATCGCCGTCGAGGCCGCGGGTTACCCAGACACCCTCAACAATTGCTTCAAGTACGTCGAGAAATTCGGCACGGTAATCATCTTCGGAATGCAAGAAGTCACCCCGACGGGAACCGTTTCGCTCAACTTCAGGCAGTTCATGTTCAAGACGCCGACCGTCATCCCAACCATCGGCGCCACCAGCGGCGACGCAATCCATCACATCGAAACGATGATCGCCCTCAAAGACAGAGGCTGGTGGGACCCGGGAGAGATGGCCACACACACCCTCCCCTTCGACGACGTCAAGAAAGCCTACGACATGTACGAAAACCGCGAAGACAACGTCGTCAAGGTGGTGCTGAGCGCGTAACGCTGCGCGGATATCTCAAAGTTCGGCATCCCAAGGTCCCACGACGGTGGTCCTTGGGGCGCCGGTATGATTGCGGAGGGGCGGCGGCTATAACACCGGATGAGAGAACCAGAAAGCTCGAGTCATATCGAGACGCTTATGGCCGGCTCGTAGACGGACTCAAGCAATTCCCCAGGGATATTTGGCAGTTCCGAGACGCCCACGGGTGCTGGAGCATTCACGAGCTCGTCGTTCACATCACGGACAGCGAAGCAAACAGTTACGTGCGATGCAGGAGACTCATCGCCGAATCCGGGGAAACGCTGATGGCGTACGACGAGAACGCCTGGGCAACCTCGCTGGACTATCACGACCAGAATCCCGACGAAGCGCTTGAGCTATTCAGATTGCTGCGGCACCGAACCTACACCATCATCGAATCTCTGCCTGAGGAGACGTGGTCACACACCGCGTATCACCCCGAGAACGGGAACATGACCCTCGACGACTGGTTGGAGACCTACGAGAGTCACGTCCCGGAGCATCTCCAGCACATGCGCGAAAACTACGACGCGTGGATGGCGCAGGACAATTCGGGCTGACATTGACCAACCCCTGGAACCGAAGGCTGGGACTTCCGCGAAGAAGGCCAGGCGTGTCACACGTTCAACAGGCCTATTGATGCCGAGTCTACGGCAACCCAACGTACACCCTTACGTCCCTTGCGTCCCTTCAGTCCCTCAACACCGCTCAGCTGGACCCCATCGTCGCGTTGGCGAACCGTCGTAGTCTCGTCGTCACCCCCCGCGCGACCGACGATATTGCTCGACCGTGGCGTCGGTGGGCGGGTAGTACTTGCCTGGGGCCACGTTCTCTTCCTGGATCAGCCCCTTAATGTACTCCTCGACTTCCTCGTGCTCCTCCACCCAATCGATGACCTCAACGGCCACGCCCGCGGGCACAACCACGACGCCATCGTCGTCGCCCACGATCAGGTCGCCGGGTCGGACCGCCACGCCGCCGCACGCGATGGTCACGTTGGCCTCATACGGGTCGATCTCGTCGGCCCCGCCCATCGGCGTCCTGTCTCCGGCGAAGACGGTCAAGCCGTAGCCTTGGACGATGTCGAGGTCGCGGATCGCCGCGTCCGTGACGATCCCTGCCGCACCGTTCATCTTTAGCTGCAGCAACTTGACGTCGCCGCCGATGGCCGCGTACACGCGTCCCATGCCGTCGCACACGAGCACGTCACCGGGCTCGCACGAACCCATCGCTTCGTACTCGGGTGAGGTCTCGCCTCGGTGCGTCTCCGCCATGATGTCGGGACGAGGAGGGACAAACCGAAGCGTGCGCGCCTTGCCCACAAGCGCGCGTCCCGGCGTAAAGTTCTTGACCCCGCGCATGAAGCATGGCTCGTATCCCAGCCTCCGGACTCCGCTGTAAACGGTGGCGGCCGCCACTTTCTTGTATCGCTCGATAACCTCTTGCGTGATTTCGTTAGGCATCTGAAATACCTCCTGCTTTGGTTTGGGCATTGTCTTGAAGTGATTCTAAATATCCTTGTGCCACGCATCGTCGGTGTTGGGATAGTCGAAGCTCATTCGCGGGCTCTCTCTCTCCACGCCTGAGCCACGTCGATGCATCGTTTGAATTCGACGTGGTCGTGACCTCGGATGTACTGTATCAGGCGCTCCAGCACCTGCAGCCGGGCGAGCCTTCCCGAGATATGGGGATGCATCGTCAGGATGAATGCGCTCCCGTACTGATACGCGCCGTCGAACTCCCACTCCCAGGCCTCGTACACGTCGCCCGGCGTGTTCATCGAGCCGCGTCCAGGACTGAATGCGTAATACGGTGCGTCGTCCAGTGCCCACGAGACAGGGACCTCGACCAGCCGGCCGTTGGGCGAATCGACAAAATACGGTGCGTCATGTCCCATCAGGCTGGAGTCGTACACGAACCCCCGCTCCGCGAGAAAGCCCAACGAATGCTGCGTGAGCTCCCACGACGGCGACCGGTATCCCAGCGGTCGCTGCCCTGTTATCTCCTCGAGGATTCCGATGCCTCGGTCCAGCACATCCGCTTCTTCGTCCGCCTCCATCGAGCCCGGCGGTTCGTGCATGTAGCCGTGATGCGCCACTTCGTGGCCGCGACGCACGATGTCCAGAACAGTTTCTTCGTTCCTCTCCGCGATCCAGGCTGGGATGAAGAACGAAGCCGGCGTCTCATACCGATCCAGCAAGTCGAGTATCCGGTGCACGCCAACGTTGGGCCCGAATTCGGATGCGGACAACCTGGTCGGATGGTTGGCCGCCTCAGGTGTGCGGTGCAACAGCGCGGACGCTCCGTCCAGGTCGAAGCTGAGCATGACCTTGCACTTGGTGTCGCCGGGCCAAATCCCTGCCATCACGCGCCTCCTACGCAGCGTTGTCTATTGTTCGCGCCGGTCGGGACATTCAAGCCATTCCCGTCTCGGTCCAGCGCTGGGCGACGTCGATGTGTCGCATGAACTCAACGTTCGAGTGCGACCGTATGTACTGGATGAGCCTCTCCAACACCATCAGTTTGGCGAGCCTGCCGGTCACTTGAGGATGCATCGTCAGAATGAACGCGCTGCCGTACTGGTAGGCGCCGTCGAACTCGAGCCGCCATCCCTCGAAGACATCGGCAGGGGTGTTCATCGACCCCATGCCTCGATTGAAGACGTAGTACGGGTAGTCGTCCAACGCCCAAGAGACCGGCAACTCCACCAGCCGGCCGTTCGGCGAGTCCACGAAGTACGGGGCGTCGTGACCCATCAGGCTGGAGTCGTAGACGAATCCGCGCTGCGCCAAAAACCCCAGAGAGTGCTCCGTAAGGTCCCACGAAGGCGAGCGGTAGCCCAGAGGTCTCTGGCCGGTTATTCCTTCGAGTATGTCGATCCCTTTGTCGAGAACAGCCTGCTCTTGGTCCGGATCCAGAGTCGCGGGCGGCTCGTGCATGTACCCGTGGTGTCCGATCTCATGACCGTCGCTGACCATGCGGCGCACCGTGTCTTCGTTGCGCTCGGCGATCCACCCGGGCACGAAGAACGACGCGGGTATCTCGTATCGCTCCAACAGGTCCAGAATTCGATGCACGCCGACCCTGGGACCGAATTCCCCGATGGACAGCGCCGTCGGACGGTTCTCGGCGTCAGGGTCTCGGTATCGCATGATCGACGTACCGTCGAAATCGAACGATAGAAGGACAACGGTTTTTATGCCGCCCGGCCATATGCCCGCCATGGAGCGCCTCCTGCTAATAGTGACTGCGTGATCATATAATGAATGTCCGCCGGTTGCATCAACGACCGTCAAGCGACGCAGCAGATGCAACGGATTTCGCCGCGGCCAGTGATTTTCGGGCGACGAAACGCGCATGTTCGATACGGCTAAACCTACCTGTCATGTGATACAATAACGGTGACGTTGTGCGTTATCCCCATATATCGCTGACGCTCCACGCTTTTTATAACGGCCTGCAACGCCTCAACATCGATTGTAACGACTCAATGCCCGGTTGACGTACCTGAGGCAGGGCGTCACCGCTGGAGATTGAACATGATCAGGACATCCACCAGTCGCATACAATCTTCGCGTTCGCAACCGTCCGCGCCAGAGCCGCAAGCCGGCGGCAGTCGATCCTCGCTGGTTTTCGCGGGCTTCGCGTTGGCGGCAACCGTGGCGCTTCTGTTGCTGATAGGCGCGGATGCCGGAAGAGCGGACTCTCTCGGCGGCGACGCCTCGGCCGTGCAACATGCGGGCGTCGTCGGCATCTTGGGCATGATCTTGGGATGGTTCCTTTTCGTTCTGAAGCTCATCTTCAGAGCGATCAAGTGGGTCGTCATGTTCATCGTCCGCAAGATCCGAGGCGGATCGAAAGCAGACGACGCTGTTGAAGCCGAAGTCGTGGAAGACGACTCGGCGCCGCCTGGAACGGTCCAGCTAAGCACCGTCAGGGGCGCGGCCGCTTGGCTCGTGGTCCGAACGGGTTCGAATCCAGGCAGCGTGCTGGAGATCATCGGCGACAAAGTAACAATCGGAAAAGCCGAAGGCTCCGGAGTCCGCTTGACCGATTCGTCCGTCGATTCGGCGCACGCTCTGATTCGCGTCCAACAGGGCGCTTACACCCTGTCCGACCTGGGCAGCCGCTCAGGCACCTGGGTCAACGGCAAGCTTGAGGCGGGCGTGGTGTTGAACGACGGAAGCAAGATCACAGTCGGCACGAGCGAGCTGTTCTTCTCGAAGGTCGGCGGCGCCACCGAGATCGACGATTCCGACGATCAGGCAGGCGGAGTGCTCCTCGTTCGATCGGGACCGGCCATGGGCCGAAGCTTCAATTTCGGACTCGGTGACTGGACGATTGGCAGTCAAGTGCCCGACGAGGGCGCTCAGATCGACGATCCTGCGGTCAGCCAGCAACACGCGATGTTGAGGTGCATGAGCCGCGTCTGCCGCCTGTACGATCTCGGCAGCACCAACGGCACCAAGGTCGACGGCGCGGACCTCAACGGCGTTCTGCTCCAGAACGCCGACCTGCTCAAGTTCGGCGAGACCGAGCTCCAGTTCGTCCACGAGGAGTCTGTGTAAGAACTGCGCTCCCGGCAAAGGTCACTCCGTCGGCGCCTTCCTCGTCCGTTCGCCCTGAGCAACGTTA
>DCWO01000141.1 GCA_002328865.1 Dehalococcoidia bacterium UBA2160
CCTGTTTTTGGGGTCCACCTCACACAATTGAATCTATTCTGATGGGGAAAGAGACGCTTTACGAGCATGCTGCGAGTGAGATGGGAGAGCTGATCTCAGTCTTGCTTGATCTCTCAGAAACCACTAACGAATTCTCGAACCCGCCGGACGAGATCTGGGTTGACGATGCTGCTGCTCAGATGCTCCTTGGTGGACTGGGGTACGACTTGGAGCGCCTGCCTCCGACCGATCAGCGAAAAGATGCGTGGCTGGCACGATCAGCCTTCCATTTCAACATCGAATATTCAGTTACAGGGCTCCTCTACCCACGGCTCCAACCTTTCATCGACGAGATGATCGCAGTTGGGTTTGCGGAGACAGATGGGTTCAGGGATGTCGATGCTGAATGGATCAGAGATAATCCCCAGCTACTTCCGGTCATGATGCACGCCGCAGGAACCTTCAGTAAGCAAGAATTGAAGAGGACAGTAGGATCGGTCAGCGATAAAGTCATATCCCGTCCAGCATCTGAGCGGCTAGCGAAGCTTCTCGCAGATGTCGGCTCGAATATGGCGATCGAACCTCAGCGTGTCAGCGAACGCATGAAGTCAACTACCGAAGGGATTGTTCGAGATCTCGTTGGACGCTTGCTGCTCGAAGAATTTGTTGCCGATAGTCTGAATAAAGCTGGCCTAACGTTCCGCCGAGAATCGGACTACAAAAGATTGACGGGGGTGATTTACGATTTCAGGGCTGATTTCGTCATCCCTAATGAACGGCACCCTAAGGCTTTCGTCGAGGTCAGAAAGAGCAGTGCTCGTCACGCGAGCCTCTATGCAAAGGACAAGATGTTCTCATCCATCAACTGGAAAGGCCGACATCCGGAATGTCTGGGAATAATCATTACCGACGGACCTTGGACTGAAGCATCTCTTGAAGTAATGTCTCGCGTCTTTGACTACGTCGTCCCCATACACCGCAGCAGACAAGTGGCCGAAACTATACGCCGCTATGTAGACGGCGACCAAAGCGTGCTGCGGTGGTTGATCCACTTCCGCATCGTGGCCAACGACCTCAACGACGCCCCGTAAGGCACGTGTGGCGTGTCAATTCGTGGTTCTTTGATCGTGGACAAACGTCATCGTTGTCTGGAGTCAGAAGGCGATGCGTCTCGAATCAAAACCAGCCATCCCGCGATCTCGGTCCCGTGCGGATTCACGCCCGAAGGCCTGCCCGTCGGCGTCCAGATCGTCGGCCGCTACCGGGACGACTTCGGCGTCCTCCAACTGGCCCACGCTTTTGAGGAGGCCACCGGCTTCTCGACGACGAGGCCGGCGGTGGCCGGGTAGGCTCTTCAAGCGGCGCCAGATACCGGCCCCCGTACAGAACTCGTCTGCATCCATTGGGGCCGCATCTTTAGCACCCCGATTACCCCGTCCCGTTGGCTCGACGACCGACTTCGCGGCCAGCCGACCGGTCTACGAGGGCGATTTGTGCCCGTCGACGCCCCCGTCGCCCAGGTTCCGGGAACTTTCCGGCGCTGACAGCCGTCTTCATATACGAACGACTAGCAACGACACTTCCCAATGCCGGAACAGAGGAGCACAACGAGATGAAACGGATGAGAATACTCGCAGCGGGCCTCGTATTGACAGTGTTGGCATCGATTGGTGTCGCGTGCGGCGGCAGCAGCGATGAGTCACCGACCTCTGCTGAGGCAGACCGTCAGGAATTGATCCGAGTCGCCTTCGAGTGGGCGTTGCTCAACAAGAACCTGCCAGACTACGGCCTTTTGCCTGACCCAACCAACGTGCTCATATCTCTCGAAAACCTTTCCGTTGACGATCTGCCAACCCTGCCCGGGGTGACGTTAACCGCCCTGACCGAAGTCGAGCTTCAGAGCAAGGCCGACGACGAAGGCAGCCTGATGCGGATGTCTTTGGAGAATCTGGTGATAGCCGGAGACACGGCAGAGATAAAAGTGGCCAACTGGTGGATAGCAAGCTCGACCGAGACGAGAGGCTTCCTGAGCGGCGGTTTTTGCGATCTCAAGTTACGCAGGACGGTCGGTCAATGGACCGTCGAGGACAGCCTGTGCGCCCTGGCATGAGAGACCTTGCCAGTCGGCATTATTGCACGCCCAAGACGTGACTATCCAACTTGCTGATCTGCCGCTTTACCGGACATCACTCGTGGCAAATGGCCCTCGTGAATGAAAGCGCCGAAGGCGCCGCCGCCTTAGTCGCGGAGGATGACGCCGCCGTCTACGTGGATGCATTGGCCGGTTATGTTGCGGGCGTCTTCCGATGCAAGGAACGCGGCTGATTTGCCGATGTCCTCTGGTGTCTGGGGACGGCCCAGCGGCATGATCGGGTCGTATCGATCATGGAACAGGTCCTCGATGTCTCGGTCGGCGAGCGCCGGATCTGCTGCTTGCCTGGCGCGAGCTCCGGCCTGCTGGAATCGAGTCCACACCGCGCCGGGGCAGATGGCGTTGACGTTGATGTTGCTGCTCGCCAATTCGGCGGCCAAGCCGCGCGTGTATCGAAGCACCGCCGCCTTGCTTACGGCGTAGGCTCCTCCGCTGCGACGAGCCGAGTGGCCCGCCATCGACGCGATGTTGACGATCTTGCCGTAGCGCCGTTCTTGCATGTGGGGAAGCGCTGCCTCGCAACACCGCACGACGCCACGGACATTGATCTCGTACGTAGCGTCCCAGTCCGCGTCCCGGTTTTTGCCGGCGCTCCGATCCCCGGCCGATGCCACACCGGCGTTGTTGACCAGGATGTCCAGCGCGCCCCACTCGGCGATGACTCGCTGAACCGTCTCATCCACCGAGCTCGAATTCGTGACGTCCAGGCGAATGCTCAGCGTTGGGACGCCGGAGATGAGATCGGCTGTCTCGTCCGCCCACTCCTGGTTCAGGTCGGTGATCGCCACCGATGCGCCCTGCTCTGCGAGAACTGTCGCGATGCCTCGCCCGATGCCCGATCCCGCGCCCGTGACTAGGGCAGTCTTGCCTCGAAGGTCTCCCAGCATGTTCGTCTCCTTTCAGATTTCGTTATGGGTGATGCGTCCGGCTAGGCCATCGTCAATCGTCTGCAGAGCCCCAGATCCTTCGCTTCGCTCAGGATGGCGATCTAGATCCATCGTTCACGATCGCCCAACCGTGCGCGGCAACGGCACAGGTCGAGGGTCTTCTGTGCGGATCATCCAGTCTGCCACCAAGACTCGCATCTCAGAAATGACACCGGCGTTTCGCTGCTCGTGGGCGATGTTCCGCAGCTCCCATGGATCGGACCGAAGGTCGTACAGCTCGTCTTCCGGATGTGAGCCGGATTCGGTCCTGGCGCCGAGAGGCTGTGCCGTCGGGTCGGTGACGTACTTCCAATCAACCGTGCGGACCATCTTGCGCCGGCCTTCCGCCTCGCGCGCCCAGAGCGTATCGATCAGGGTCCGGTAGCCGAAGGGCGGCGTGTGTCGGTCCAGCATGTCCATTGTATAAGGGGGCCCTCCGACACCGTACTCGGAAAACGCAACCGTTCGTGGTCGAGCGGCAGTCACGGTCGGCAACGACGCGCCCTGGATTCGGCGCAGCGATTCCGATGTCAGCGCATCGCCGGTCAGGTCGTCGGACAAGGTCGGGCCCGCGGGCGCGATCTGGCCTTCGGGCGGAAGCGGCGGCTCCGACACGAAATCGGCGATTCCCTGGAGCTGCAGCAACGTCGGCAGAATGTCCACAGTGCTGACCATAGAGTCATCGACGACCCCCGTTGGGACCCCGCCGCCTGGCCATGAGACGATCAGCGGCACACGCACCAGGCAGTCGTAGGACACGCCGCCCTTCACTCCCATGCCGTGCTCGCCCGCGAAGTCGCCGTGATCGGCGGTGAACACGACGATGGTGTCGTCGCGAAGTCCCAGCCGGTCCAGGGCGTCCAGCACCCTGCCGACGCCGTCGTCGAGGAAGCGCACCATTGCGTGATACGTCGCTATCGCGGCTCGACGATCATGCTCCGTGTCCGCGTCCTGGCTGAGTATCCGATGCAGCACTCGATTGCGTTCCGGCGCCGGACCGGCGCTGAACTCGTCCGGTCGGGTGGGCGGCATGGACACATCGTCGGGCGGGAACATGTCAGCGTAGCGTTTCGGCGCCTCGTATGGCTCATGCGGGTCGGGATACGAAACCCACAGTGCGAACGGGCTCGGCGAGTCTGTCTCATCGGGCGCCGAGCCGTCGAAGCGGTCGCCGGCCGCCACGCGCTCGAGGAACACCTTGACCTGGCCCGTGATCGCGGACGTGCCATAGCCCTCGATCGGATGGTCGGTCACGGCATAGCTTATCGTCGGGCTCTGTCTCGGCATCTCACTTCGCGTTGAATGAGACTCGTCGATCGTCGATTCAGGCGTTGCCCACTCCATGCCCTTGGCGCCGACGTTTTCGCCCGCGTATCCACCAACCGGCAGTCCACGGTGGGACAACTCGCAGCGCACGTCGAACAGGTCAAGATCGGATTCCAGGTCGAAGCAGTGATTCTTGCCGATCAGGCCGGTCGTGTATCCGGCCTGCTTCCATATAAGGAAGGCGTGTATTTCGTCCGCGGGCATCAACGTCTCGTTGCGCCGGCATCCGGTCGAGTGCGGGTACCGACCGGTCATGACGGATGTTCGGGCCGGCACGCACAATGGATGCGGCGTGATAGCATTGTGGAATCGGACGCCCTCTTCGGCCAGTCGTTCGAGAGAAGGCGTATCGATCCCGATCTCGGAATACATTCGAAGAGCCGACCATTTGAGTTGGTCGGCCATGATGAACACGATGTTGGGACGGCCGCGTGAAGCCATTGGTGTCACCTGCGTCAGAGAATCGGCGCCATGATTCTATCCCAGGTCGGGTCCGCCGTCCCGTTTGGCTACAATGCTTGTTCATGACATCGCTTGTCAGACATCGACCGCGTTGACAGCACGCGCCAGCAGACCGTCGACTCACGTATTTCCACGGGGTCAGAAGTTCATTCAATGAATGGTTGCGTTATATCTGATAACATACTATCTTAGCGTGTGAACACTTATTACAGTGACGAACGGTTTACCGACATTCAGCCCAAATTCACGCCTGTAGCGCTCGAGAACCCCGGGGAGAGAACACCATGCCCGACAACAACATTGCACTGACAGCCCACCTGATGCGCCGAGCCGGATTCGGCGCCTCGCGGGCCGAGTTGGAGGATCAAGCCTCAAGGGAGTACAGCGACGTGGTGGAAGATCTGCTTCACCCCGAACGACAGAGCGACCTCGAAGAGGATGTGCTCAAGCGATATAACCTTGACCTGACCTACCCGGACGGCCTGCCGGTTTGGGCCGGCAGGTGGGTCTGGCGCATGATCAACAGTCGCCGGCCGCTCGAGGAAAAGATGGCCCTCTTCTGGCACCATGTTTTCGCGACCGCCTGGTACAAGGGCGAACACACCCCGTCCATGATCAGTCAGATAGACACCTTCCGGTGCGACGGCATGAGCGATCTTCGAACCATCTTCATGGGCCTCGCCAAAGACCCGGCCATGAACTACTGGCTGGACAATTGCGAGAACCACGCTGACCAGCCGAACGAGAACTGGGGTCGCGAGCTGCTGGAGCTGTTCTCCATGGGCGTCGGCAACTACACCGAGTTCGACATTAAGGAGGCCTCTCGCGCTTTCACGGGCTGGACATTCACCCAGCCGATACCTCTGTACCCCTTCGGGCATCACAGCTCTCGGTTCGAGTATGTTGCCGAGGACCACGATGACTCCGAGAAAACGTTCCTGTCGCACACCGGCCCCTTCAACGGCGAAGACATCATCGACATCGTCGCGGATCAGCCCGCTACGGCCAGGTTCATCGCCCGACATCTCTACAGCTTCTTCGTGGCAGACGAACCTCAGGTGCCCGCGTGGAACATCGAGCCGCCCAACGATCCCAATACGGTGGATGCCCTCGTTAACGCATTCGAGGAAAACGACGGCCAGATCGTCCCGGTTCTGCGGACCCTGTTCAATTCAGAGGCCTTCAAGAACGCCAGGCAGAAGCGAGTCAAGAGCCCGGTCGAACTGGTAGTGGGCGTGATCAAGCTGGTTGGGACGTACAAAGAGCCCGATCCGACCGAGCCGCTGCCCGCGCTGGTCAGCGCGACGGCCGTCATGGGGCAGCAGATCATGAATCCTCCGACGGTCGAAGGCTGGCACACCGGACACGAGTGGATCGACGGCGGCACTCTCAACGAGCGAGTCAACTTCGCGGTCAACCAGCTCAGTGACGCGACCAAGCCGGGAATCCAAGACCTCTTGTCACGAGTGGAAGGCACGCTTACGCCGTCCGATCTCGTGGACCGATGCCTGGAGTTGTTGGGACCGCTCGAGGTCGGCGATCAGACGCGATCCGCGCTCCAGAGCTACGCCGACGACATCGGTGAAATCAATGTGGACTCGGAACAGGCGCGCGAAGAACATACCGATGACATCGTTCGCTTACTTCAATGCATCGTGGCGTCTCGAGAGTACCAGTTCGCATAAGCCTTTGCGTCAACCATTGAATCTCAATCGACAACGTAAGCCGTCGACGAAACCGCAAGAAAACGATGCCACGGTCCAAACCGGGCAAAATGAAAACCTGAAGAGGTGAGGACGTCATGACAGGAAACGGGAACGGGGGCCAACCGGTGTTGGTGGTCGTGCAGCTCTCGGGCGGCAACGACTTCATGAACACGGTGATACCTTACGCCAACTCCACCTACTACGACAGCAGGCCCACGGTGGCCATCCCCCACGACAAGGTGCTTCCCATAAACGACACTTTGGCGTTCCACCCGAACATGGGCCCGTTCAAAGATCTTTACGACGATGGCATGGTGGCGATCGTCCAGGGCATCGGATACCCGAACTCCAACCGCTCCCACTTCCGGGGGATGGACATCTGGCACACCTGTGAGCCTGATGTCGTGGCGACGGTCGGTTGGGTGGCCAAAGCGTTGAAGGTGCTGGACCCGGAGGGATCGAACCCGCTGACCGGCATCAACTTCGGCGTTGGCTTGCCGCGAGCCATGGCGATGCCCGGCGTGCCCGTAACTTCGGTCAGCAACCTGGACAACTACGGTTTGATGACGGGAATCGGAGCGACGGAGCAGCGCGACCGAGCCTTGGACATCTTCAAGCGAATGTACGCCCCTGCAATCGGCGCGGGCCCGGTGATGGAGTACCTGTCGCAGACCGGCCGAGACGTGCTGACAGGCGCGGATATGATCGCGGTCGCCCCCCAGCAGTATGAGTCAACGGTCGAATACGCCGCGACCCCCATCGCCCAAGCCCTGCGAGACGTGGCTCGGGTGCACACCGCCGGACTGGGCACGCGGATCTTCTACACCGCTCACGGCGGTTACGACGTCCACGCCAACGAGAATCCGGCCCAGCCAGGCTTGCTGGGAGACCTATCGGCGGCGATCTCCGACTTCTTCGCCGACCTGCGAGAGCACGACGCCGACGACAACGTCGCCATGCTCGTATTCTCCGAGTTCGGCAGGCGGGTCCGCGACAACGGCTCCGGCACCGACCACGGATCGGGCGGCGGGGCGTTCATCATCGGCAAGAACGTCGCGGGCGGCCTGTATGCCGAGTACCCGTCGCTGGTCCAGGATCAATTGGCCAACGGCGAGGACCTTCCGCACACCATCGACTTCCGAGGCATCTACGGCACTATGTTGGAGCAGTGGCTCCACATCGGCGCGCAGCCCATCGTCGGCGGCGTTTACGAGCAGATCGGTCCGTTCAAGTAGTTTCAATTCAGAATCTGCATATCCGCGTGCCAGACACCCTAGACGGGACGCGGCGAATTCTAGGAGGCACATCGTGTCAAGGCCATACGCCCTGCTAAGGTCAGGGTTCCCGTTCCACATGACGCTGGGCATGAGGCGCATCACGACCAACCCGATGGACATTGGGTTCGGTCAGGACGGCCTCATTTACGTCCTAACCCGAGGCGGCCTGGGCACTCACGTTCGAGTCATCAACTGGGATGACGAGAACCTGGGGACCCTCGGCGACGGACGTTGGGCTTGGCCGAGCTCGCTGCTCGTCGACAGCGACGACAACCTGTACGTATCCGACGAAGCCAAGCACAACGTGACAGTGCTCGACAAAGACGGCGAGCACCTGACCGAGTGGGGCGAGCACGGCTCGGACCCCGGCCAACTCGACCGGCCAGCCTCCCTGGCGTTCGACGGCGACGGCAATATCGTCGTGTCCGACACCCAGAACCATCGAATCCAGACGTTCACCCGAGACGGGGAGTACATCTCCGGTTTCGGCGAGCATGGCGCCGACGACGGGCAGCTCAACATGCCCTGGGGCATCTGCATCGACGAAACCGGCGCCGTATACGTTGCCGACTGGCGCAACGACCGGGTGCAGAAGTTCACCGCCGCCGGCGAACACCTTCTCACCTTCGGAAGATCAGGGTCCGGCGCCGGCGAGTTCAACCACCCCTCCGCGGTCGCCGTGGACGCCCACGGAGACGTCTACGTCTCTGACTGGGGCAACGATCGAGTGCAACTCTTCAACTCCGAAGGCCGGTTCGTCGAGGAGATAATCGGCGAGGCCAATCTGTCGAAGTCGGGCCTGAAATACATCCAAGCCAACCCCCAGGTTCTACGCCTTCGCGACATGACCGAGCTCGGGCGCATGAAGCGTCTGCGCGCCCCGTTAAGTCTGCATGTCGATGACGAGTTCCGCCTGTTCATCTGCGATTTCGGCTCCCACCGGATCCAGGTCTACAAAAAAGAAGCCTACGAACTCGCCGAAAACCAGATCGCGCCGCCCCTCCGCAACCCCATAATGCTGACGACTTAAGGGGGCGACTGCCGTTGCGGCAGCCAAGACGACTATCGCAAAAGGGCGGACCACTCAGGTCCACCCTTTTGGTATTTCCGCGGGTCGCCGGTGCACTGATTCCTCAGCCGCAGAGCGTGAGCAGGCCGGGACCGCCGTCAACGCAAAAACGATCGCCTCCGGCATCACTTCCAGCGATAGCCGAAGTGCCCAACGACAGCGCCCGCGACACAGCGAATCGACGCTTACTCTACCCGAGCGACCGCAACGTTGAGCGAAAGGAGGTTGCGCACAGTGAAGTGGCTTGGCCCGCCGGACAGACCTACTGGTATATCGGCCTGATTCTTTTACCTAAATGTCAAGCTGGCCCTCACCGTACTTCCACCCCTCGCTTTGGACAGTTGGAGATCCACCAGCACGGGCCTGAGTCAGCTAGCCACCGAGGATTTCAACGAAACAATCCGACTTGATCCCCAGTACACCGAGGCCTACGTCAAGCGCGGTTTCGCTCACCTCAACCTGGGTGAAATCGAAGCGGCCACAGGGGACTACAGTGAGGCCATCCGCCTCGATCCTCAACATGCGGACGCCTATGCTGGACGAGCACTGGCCACGCTGCCCTTGGCAAGGATTTGGAGGCCGATGAGGATGGAAAGCGGGCGGAGGAGCTGGGAGTCGACTCGAGGCCATGCAGCAAATACGAGAAGGGACCACAGAGACTCCCTGAGGGCTAGCCGAACCTGAAGCCCGACATCTGCAAGACCCCTGCGAGCGTGGCGGCAATCATTAACTTGGGATTATGAAAAACATATTTTCCTGTTAAGTTAGAATTATTGACAACGTATTAGGTCCCTTGTAAACTTCCAACCGACCCTCTGGGGAGCATGTGCTTCCCGGTTTTGAGTTCGCTGTCAAATGAAACCGGAACGCTGGGTCTCAACACGGCCCGAACGGACATCTTGAGGTGGACCCAATCCTTTGG
>DCWO01000135.1:0-35706 GCA_002328865.1 Dehalococcoidia bacterium UBA2160
GGTCCCAAAACCAACGTTTCGCGAGTGATTATCTCGAACAGCCCCAGGCCGCCGGGCGCGGCGGGAACCGAGCTCCCGATATTGGTGACGGCGGTGACGAGCACCATAGTCACGCCCATATCCCAGGCGTTTCCGAAAACGTGGTGAAAGCCGAATGGGTACCCCATCAAGAAAAACACCGCTGCTTCGGCCAGCCAAATCGGCACCGACAATATGAACAGCTTCGCCAACATCTGAGGGCTCCGGAGAGGGGCGAGCCCGTGCAAAAACATCGTTACGAGCCCAGCGAACACTTCGCGCAATCGAAGCGGCAATGGCGCTGCAAGCCGGACCAGCAGCGCCTGGGTTCGCGTGGGCGCCGTCGCGAACAGCACCAGCATGCCAAACGCCCCGAGAAACGGCAAACTGCCCGCCGCCACTAGAACCGCCGCCGGGATCCCGGATTGGTCCGCGAACGACCGAGTCAGCCCTGTCAAAGGGACGAACGCGGCGATGATGGCGATGAAAGCCAGCAACACCAAGGCGTCGAACACCCGCTCGATGACGATTGTAACCAACGCCGAAGCCTTGCTGATGCCCTCCCGTTCGCTGACGTAGTAGCTTCGAACCAGCTCGCCCAGACGCATAGGGAGCAAATTATTGGCCATGTACCCTACAACGACCACCGGGAAGAGCCTTCGGGTCTGCACCGGCTTCATGTGGTGTAGCAATACCGTCCACCTCAACGTCCGGAACCACGTCGACACCAGGTACAGGCCGGCGGCAGGCATCAAATACCAGTAATTCGCGTCAGCCAGAGCATCCAGCATGTCCCGGAAATTGACGGTAAACAGAAACAGCACCAACAGTCCGGCGCTGATGCCGATTCCTAGCCAGAATTTCATCGATCCAGCCAACATAAAACCTCTGCACAACGTTAGCACAGGGGGACTGTCGCTTATAGGCCTGTGCGACACGTGTGGTGTCGGATGGTCTGCACGCATGCTCAACCTCTATCCGATTGGGCGCGCAAGAGGCTCCCTCCGCTATGCTAGGTTGATAGGCTCGATCCGACAGCAACTGCGACGCGTCGATCGAATAGTGGCGCAAAGCGCATGCACAAGGAAGGCGGCGCATGGACTGGGCAGACTTCAAACGCCAAGCGCCTGAACTGGCCGAATTCGGCGAAGAGAGACTCGAACGGACCGGTCTCGTCCTTCTGGGAACGCTACGGCAGTTAGGGTGGCCTCGAATCAGCCCTGTCGAGCCGTTGATCGCATTCGGCTGTCTCTGGCTGGGGATGATGTGGCAGTCCCGCAAAGCGTTGGACCTGATGCGCGACCCGCGATGCACCGTGCATAGCACCGTTTCAAACCGCGACGGCGCCGAGGGCGAGTTCAAGCTCTACGGCCGCGCGGTGGACGTTCACGACGCCGAGACTCGCCAACGTTATGGCGATGCCCTGTTCGAGAAGATCGGCTGGAAGCCCGAAGAGCCCGAGTTTCATCTTTTCCGCATAAACATCGAAAGCGCCGCCTCGGTCGTCATTCGGGACGAGCAACTGACCCACAAGGTGTGGAAGGCCGACACCGCTACGGCGTCGTGAAGCTCTGTGGAAAGTCCGAGTCGAAGTAGACGTAGGCGTCCTCGCTGCCGATGCGATCCTCCACTCCACGCCGGTATAGCCAGTAGTCCATGACCCGCCGCCACGTCTGGCGGTCGAACGCCCCGCTCAGCACCTTGCCCGGCGTCAAGTTTCGGTACGTGCTTTCCGGGAACCACCAGCGATGCCTCATGCGCTCGCCCTCGGTGAACTCGTCGCCCAGGCGCTCGTCGGCCGCTGCCTTGTTTTGCGAGTGAACGACCACCATAGGCGAACCCGGCACGGTTCCGAACGAGTTAGCGTTGTATGTAGGAAAGTTGACGTTGTCGCTGTCGCGGAAGTACCACGCCCATGGCCAAGTGAACCCCGCGGTCTGATCTATGTCCGCGGGCTCGTCGACGCCCAACCCGGTCTCTTCGATCGTGTCAATCAACCTCACGACGTCCGGCGAGGTCTGCGTGTAGACGATCATCTCAACTGGGATGTCACCGTTACGGTAGCTCGCGATCCAACCCGCTCGCACGGTCAACGCCAGCAGCACTCCCACGGCGCCGAGCAGGACCGCGGCGCGGAACTCCGGTTTTCCGACCCGCCTCATGAGCAGCCAGCCCGACGCAAACATCGCGACAAGCACCACCGACAGCGCCGCAAGAAGCGCGACATCGGTCAGGTCGACGTCGGCCGCGTTGTAGAGTGCGAGCTGCCATAGCAGAACCATGAAGACGGGCACGCCGGCGGTGACCAGCAACACTTCCGAATTTAGCAGACGCCGCCAGCCCAGGCGCCCGAGCACGTCGGAGAGGAACTTGCCGATCAGAACGACGAACGGGAGCGCGATGTTGACCAACAGCCACGGCATCTTCTCGCTCGCGATCGTGTAGAAGATGAAGGTCATGATCGGCCAGTAGACCAGGAACAGGCTGAATTGATCGCGCTTTCGCAGGTAGTACACGATCGCCGCCGCGCCGACCAGCAACGGCAGGAACTCGTACACGGAGCCGATTGCGACGTAGTAGTACCATGGCTGCCCCCCGCGCCCCTCGCCCTGCTGCACCACCCAGTATCCCAGCGACCGCCATATTCCGCTGCTGACGCCGCCCATGTTGGTGAACATGGTGGTGTACAAGGGAATCCAGATCGCATAGAACACGACGGCGCAGCGCCACCAGATGGGCCAACACCATTTGTAGCCTGCCAAGCCGGAAACCGCCATCAGCGACACGACGATCAGGAACGCAATCACCTGTCCGCCCCCAACCGGGGCGCCGATGGCGACGCTGCCTTCTCCCGCCGCAAGCACCAATCCCGTCCAGCTCAGCAACGGTGAATCCTGGAGGATGCTGACGAAGGCAGACCATTGAGGCAGCGTCAGCGTGATCATTACCGCCAGGAACGCGGCCGGACGTGAGAGCCTCGAAAGGCTCACGCCGCCCTGGTGCGCTCGCCATATCGCCCCGAACACCCGGCCGATCGCCACCGGCGGAGAGACGCCTTCGACCTCGATCGGCCTCATGACCCGGACGAGGAACGGCAGCGCGACTCTGATGCCCAGGTACAGTCCCAGGGTCGCGGTGACTATGAACGCCGTCTCTTTGGTGGCAAACGCCAGGGCCAATAACCCCGCCGAGAAGTACAGATAGCGAGGGCGTCCTTCGTCCAGATAGCGCCACATCGAGATGACGAGGCCGAAGGTCCACACCGCCATGAGGATGTCGTTGCGCGCGAACCTGCTGAAGTACAACATCGACGGCGACGCCGCGAGGAACGCGGCGACGAACAGAGCGCCGAGTCGCCCTAGGCGTCGTCGGAACAGTATCGGCATCGCGATCAGCAACGTGCCGGCGACCGCGTAGAGCAGCCTTGCGGTGAGGTCGCTGTCGCCAAAAGCCATGAAAATGGCAGCGTTAGCCTCGAACTGGAAGGGGCCGTGCATCATCGGGCTGTGCTCGTACCCGCGACCGTCGAAGAGGTTCCAGGAGTAGAGCGCGTGGAGACTCTCGTCGTGGTGCATGGCCCGCGCGCCGAGGTCCCACAGTCGCATGGCCAGCGCCGTGACAAGCAGTGTTGCGTACCCCGCCAGCTCCCACCACTTCGTCGCAGGACTGGCGTCGTCGTCAGTGCGGCCCCGAGCGCCGGGCGCCACGCCCTTCACGCGGTCGAGCCACCCCGTCGGCGCCGCTTCTGTCGATTCTTCCGGCGTCACGGGGGCATCGCCGGCCTGCGGTGGACCTTCCAACTCGATAAGAGCTCTACTTTCGGACCTTGTAAATGTCGATGTCGCCTTGGTTGAACACGGAGTCCATGAACTCGGGGAACTTCTCCATCCCCTGCTCGCCGTACTTGGAGCGCTCGCGCGAACCGATGTACACGTAATCTACGTCGTACTTGGCCAACAGGTTTCCGGCCTCCTGCGGGTCCATGCTCTCGTAGATCCGAGCGACGTCCGCTTCACGCCCGTCCAGTGATTCGTGCGAACCGCGCCACTGGATTTCGTGGCCCGGCCAGTTGAACACGGTGGGCACGCCCGTGCTTCGGGAGATGAGGCCCGCGTCGAACCACTCGCCCACCGCTTCGAGCATCGCGGCATCGGACTCGAGTTCGTCTCTAACGTAGAGGATCGCGTTGTACTCCGCTTTCGATCTCTGCTGGACGAAAGCCAGCCCGTCGAGCGTGGTTTCGCGATCCGGGAACCCGGATTTGCTCGCGGCGGCGGCGGCCGTGTAGTAAAGCGAGCCCACCAGGAGAACGATCGCTCCGGCGGCCCACACCGTGGATGCCGCGCGCTTCCACGCTTTCAGCGCCCCTCGAATTGCCAGCCAGTAGTATATTGCGAAGCCCGAAGCTGCGGCAAGCAGAATCCACGCCTGGTAGTACAGTTTGAACACGGTGTTCATCCGTTCGCTGGGCGGGCCGAACGAGTCGTCGACGTACAGTAGTTCCGCTCCCATGATCAGGCCGAGCCCCACGGTGGCCACCATCAGAGCAAAGGAAATGCCGTTGGGGCCCCGCTCTCTCGCAAACGCCATCGCTGACCAAACGGCCAACGCAATCAAGACCGTAAACGGAATCACATGCCACAGCCTGCCCATGGGCCCTTCGTCGACTCCGATGGGCTGCGATCTCATGATCAGCCAAACCACGTAGGGGGCGAAGCCGATCCACAGAGAGTACAAGGTAATCCGACGCCAATCGGCTCCGACCCTCGTCCGCCAGAACGCAGCGAGAATAAACGGTCCCACCAGTATCAGCGGCAGTCCCCACACCAGGAACATATGCGGGTACCGTGTCGTCGTTGTGACCGTGCCGATTCCCTCGACCGAGGCCGAAAACGCGGCGTAGTAGGGCAGATACAATACGACTGCCAGCAACGCCACGGGCAGGGTTTGTTCAGTGGCCCGCAGAATTGGCAGGATTCTCCAGCCACTTGCGGAATACGTTTTGAGCGAGACCACTCCCTGATGAAGAACCAAGTAGGTCGGCAGGTCCCACATGTTCGTGAAAGCTAGTCCGCCCAACGACAGTCCCATGACGCCGATGTTCGCATATGTGTATGGCGCTCGCCAATTCAAAGCCGAGGACCCTAACCGATAAGAGTTCCAGAGGAACCCCAGAAACAGCAGCGCGAACGGAACCGCGGAGACATGGGGATGGAGGTCCCCCAATATGAAGCTGAAGAAGGGAAATTCCTCGATCGTGTAATCGAGTCCCTGTCCGTCCTGGAAGGTGTTGATGACTCGGGTGGCGCGGAACCACCACCAGAAGTCGTTGGGCGTCCAACTTTCCGTGGGCGTGACGGCAGGCCCGTCGAGCCCGTCGATCCCAATCCAGTCGTAGAAACCCTGTCCGCCGATCGCGTTGGCCTTCAGGAATTCCAGCACGCCCTCGAGGTTGCCGACCACACCCAGCACGACACCGGCCGCCACGCCGCCGATCACAGCATGGCCCCAACGGCGCGACTCCGAACGCACCATCGCGGACACCAGGCCGAATATGCCCATCGCCGCCAGCGCGGGGATGAGCGCCAGCGCAAGGTTGTAGGCGTAGTTCGTGGGCACTCCGGAGAGCTCGGTGACGGCTCCCATCGTCCAGTAGCCGAAGTAGTAGTAGCTGATCGTCTCGCCCCTCAGCCACGGGTCTTCGGGCTGCCCGGATGTCGCCAGAACGGAAGCGTTCAGAAACGCGTGGTCCATGGGCTGTTCGGTGTGGTCGATGGCCGGGTCGTAGGCGCGGAAGATCGTCCAGGCAACGAAAAAGACGAGGAATATGGCCTCGGCAGTGATCAACGCCCGTCGTTCGCCCACAACGAATGCCTGGAGCTCGACGCGCTCTCGCCACGCAATCCATCCTCCGACGCATGCCAGCGCGACGAGGATAACGATGAGCGACGCCTGAACGCTGGGCACGACGCCCAGGGCGCCGAGTATCCATGATGCGTATCCGACGATCAGGATGCCAAGCGGTTTGGCCAGGCTGAAACCCCTGTCGGGCATCCGCCTAAACAAGTAATAGGCCAGCGGAAACGCCGCCAACCCAAGGGCTTCGACCGTGATCAACCATGACAGGACGTGGAGCATCGCAACATTATATACGCAAGGTCTGGGCATCAAGGGCATACGGGCTCGATCATGGGACTTGTCCGGCACACTGGCCCATGCTAACCTCTACTCCTGATTCGAAAACGTGCCCAAGCGACGGCCCGAATCGCCAACGCGGCGCCGTCGCCAAATGAACTCGGAGGAGACACGATGGACCTCGGCCTGAACGAAGCACAGCAGATGTTGCAGAACAGTGCACGGGAGTTCCTCGAGGCGGAGTGCCCGGACACGTACGTACGGGCCATGGAGGAGGACGAGCGAGGCTACACGCCCGAGATGTGGGCGAAAATGGCCGAACAGGGCTGGCTGGGCTTGACGATTCCCGAGCGGTACGGCGGAGTCGGCCTCGGCTTCATGGACCTGACCGTCCTGGTGGAAGAGATGGGCGGGGCCTTGTTGCCCGGTCCGTTCTTTTCGACCGTCGTCATGGGCGGCCAAGCCATCCAACTCGCGGGCTCCGACGAGCAAAAAGCCGAGTTCCTACCCCGCATCGCCGAAGGACAGATCATCGTCACGCTGGCCCTGACCGAACCAAGCGGCCGTTGGGACGCCGCGGGAGTCGAAGTCACAGCATCGCCCTCGGCCGACGGTTTCGTTATCAACGGCGCCAAGCTGTACGTGCCCAACGCCCACGTGTCCGATTATCTGGTGGTAGCCGCGCGAACCGGCGAAGCGGAAACGGACATCAGCCTTTTCATCGTGGCGCGCTCGGCCTCGGGCGTCAGCCAGACGCTCCTCAAGACAATAGCGTCCGACCGGCAATCTGAAGTCGTTTTCGAGAACGTCGCCGTGCCTGCCTCGGCGCTGCTCGGCGAGCTCAGCGGGGGTTGGGACGCAGTCGAGAGCGTCCTGCAATGGGGGGCGATCGGCAAGTGCGCCGAGATGGTCGGGGGCGGCCGGCAGGTGCTGGACATGACCGTCGACTACGCCAAAGAGCGCGTGCAGTTCGGCAGGCCGATCGGCAGCTTCCAGGCGATACAGCATCACTGCGCGGACATAGCCACCGAAGTCGATGCATCGCGCCACATAACCTTCCAGGCAGCAGCCCGTCTGAACGACGGCTTAGACGCCACACGGGAGGTCGCCATGGCCAAGGCTTGGGTCAGCGATTCGTATCGCAGGGTATGCGCACTGGGCCATCAGTGCCACGGAGCCATCGGCTTCACCAAAGAGCACAACATGCAGCTCTACTCCCGCCGGGCGAAAGCCGCCGAGCTCATGTTCGGCGACAGCGACGTTCACCTGGAAGCCGTGGCCGACGCCATCGGGTTGTAGCCATCGGATGCGGGCGCCGTCCCTTCGGCGGAGGCCTATGCCTTGATCCGGTCCGTCGGGCCGCGAGCGATCGCGTCGCCACAGTCGAGCGGAACGCGACATGTCCGGCTCTCACACCACGGACCATCGTCTCGGACCGCCATTTGCGCGCACGCCATCGCCCGATCCGGGCGGGAAGGAGCGGCCCATGCAACAGTTCGCCGGCGCCGACGCCGTCTATTACGATTCGATCGCCACGGGTCTGCCCGGAGACGTGGAATTTTACCTGAGCGAAATCCGCCGAGCAGGTTCTCCCGTACTTGAATTAGGTTGTGGAACAGGCAGGATGCTCGTTCCGATCGCACTCGAAGGCATCGATGTCGTGGGACTCGACATGGCCCCTGCCATGCTGGACATCGCCAGAGCCAAGGTTGCGGCATTGCCAGATCAGGTCAGAGACCGCGTGGAAATCGTCCATGGGGACATGCGCGACATCTCCCTGAATCGGCGGTTCAAGCTGGTCCTGATCCCATATCGGGCGTTTCTGCACCTGATGACCGTGGAGGATCAGCGAGCCGCCCTCACCAGCATCCACGAACATCTGGAAGACGGGGGCCGGTTGGTGTTCGACGTCTTCGACCCCAATTTGGATATGATCGCGGCGCACTCGTCTCACATCGGAACAGTCTTGACTCGATTGGCGGATTTTGACATACCCGAGTCGGGGCGCAAGGCGATGGTGTGGGAGACTCGCGAGTACGACCTGGAACGACAGGTGTTGACCGAATACCGCATCTTCGAGGAGTTGGACGACCAGGGCGTTGTTGCGAAAAAGACCTACACGCCTCTGGAGCTGCGCTGGATTTATCGCTACGAGATGGTGCATCTTCTGGAGCTTTGCGGTTTCGAGATCGAGGCGTTGTACGGCGATTTCAATCGAGGTTCGTTCAAGCCGGGCGGCGAACAGGTGTGGGTGGCGCGCGCAGCCGGCTAGGCTGTGCTATATTCACTTGCAACTCATCGCGCACAGGGTCGAGGCTGGATGCAGAGCGGGAACTGTGCGACTCGGGTGGAAGCGTATCGGAGGGGTGGTGTCTGCATACGGCCAAGGTTCTGAATGCGCCCTTTAACGACCAACAAGCTCGTACTCAAACGGCTGGTTGACGACTGGAAGCTGCTCCTAAGCATCTTCGTGGGCATCGTGATCGCGACCAGCCTGGTAGCCGGGGCGCCCATCTATATCAGGACGCTGGAGCGCCAGGGCCTAGACACGGCCATCGATCGGTCCGAGCAACGTTTCCTCAACGTCTACACCGTCGCGCCATACACCACCCTGTCCCGCTCCGGGCTGGAAGAGTCCGAGGCGGTCATCGACCGGGCTTTGAGCGACAACATCAGCGAGATCTACAGGAACCGCGAGCGCTACATAAAAACCGCCACGTACCTCGTCGGGACACAAGGGCGGAACATCACTTTGGGCTCCGACGGCTTCGTCTCCCGCGGCTACTTCCAGTACCTCTCCAACCTGGCCGACCACGTCACGTTCTTGGAAGGTCGCATGGCCACCGACAAGATCGAACAAGGCCCCGACGGTCCCGTGATCGAAGGCATACTCGGCAGGATCTCCAGCAGCGCTTTCGACCTCCAAGTTGGCGACGTTGCCGTCCTGGCGCCATCGGTCGCCGATACAATCAAAGTTACGGTCCGCATCGTAGGGGTGCTTGAAGTCACCGACCCCGAAGAAGAGTATTGGCACCTCAACCCAAATATCTTCTTTGCGCCTGAACCCCTGACCGAAACGCCGGACGTCGGCGTGGACATCGACCCCGAAGAGATACCGCTGTCGCTCTTCACGTCGTACGAAGCGATGATCGAAGGCGTTGGCGCCTCGTACCCGGGAAGCATGGTCAACTCGACTTGGTTCACGTTCATCGACAAAAACGCGTTGAAGGACTGGTCCAAAAGCGAAGCGAGATCCAGGTTGGACCAACTGGAGGCCGACGTATCGGAGCAATTTCGAGGGTCCGCGGTCTTCACGGGGATCGACCGGCTGTTGACCAAGCTCGAACGGCGAAGTTTCTTCACGAGCGTGCCGCTGCTGCTGCTGCTGGTCGTGATGGTCGTCACGGTGTTGTACTACATCTCGATGATGGTCTCGTATCTGGTCAGCAATCGCGACAGCGATGTGGCCTTGCTCCGAAGCCGCGGCGTCAGCACGTGGCAACTTACCAGGCTTTACGCTTACGAAGGGCTCATCTTGACCTCGGTGGCCACGATTATTGCGCCGTTCATCGCAATGGGAACCATATCGATGGCCGGAAAGTTGGGCTACTTCGAAACGATCACCCTGGGGGCCAGGCTGCCCGTTGCGTTCACTTGGCTGCCGTTTGCCGTTGCGGCGGGCACTGGACTGCTGTGCCTGGCGATCTTCGTGGCGCCGGGCGTGATCGTCGCCCGCACCGGTCTCGTCGTACACAAGCTGCGGTCTTCCCGACCGCCGTCGACTCCAATTTTCCAGCGATACCATTTGGATGTCGGCCTTCTGGTTTTCGGCGGCCTCATTTTCTGGGAGCTGTACTCTCGAGGACAGGTGGTCTCCAGAGGGTTGTTCTCCGACGCCACCGTCAACGAGGCGCTGCTGTTCGCGCCGGTGTTGTTGCTCACCGTTGTGGCGCTTCTGTTCATGCGTTTCTTCCCGCTCATGGTCCGATACTTGAGCGGAGATTCCCCGGCTTTGATGCACATGCTGGCGATCGCCATTCTCGTGGCCATGGCCTGCGTCATGGGCGTGCGAGGTCTCCGAGCGGACGCAGGTTACGGCTGGTTGTGGGACTTCGCGATCGTGGGTGGTGTCAGCGTCGCATATCTTGGTGCGAACAGGAGTCCATCGACGTGGAACCGCGCGGCGGGATTGGTCGTGCAGACGGGGCTCGTAGCGCTGTTCATATACAGCGGGATGCCGGGGCGCGATGACGTCCTGTTCATCCCAGCCATAGCTCTGGCGCTTCTGGTCCCTGCCCAGCTCATATTCTTGGCAACTCACAATCTTGCGCGCGTCTACCCGGTATGGACCTCCATGGCAATATGGCACATGTCCCGAAACCCGTTGCAGTACAGTTGGCTCGTGCTCCTGCTGGTGATGGTTACCGGGCTTGCCGTCCTGGCGACCACCGTTGGCGGGACGCTGGACCGCAGCTACGAGGAACGAGTCCTCTATGAGGTGGGCGCCGACCTGAGAGTGACCGGCGTGCCCTCGTACTACACACGAACGATTGACGACTTCAAGGAAATGTACCTGGAAATACCGGGCGTGACCGCGCTCTCGGTCGCGTTGCGGGGCGGAGGCTCCGTCGGATCGAATTACTCCGGCTCCAGCTTCAGGATGCTGGCTTTGGAATCGGAAGATTTCCCGTACATCTCTTGGTACCGCAACGATTTCTCTCGACAGCCGCTGTCAGGAATTATGCGTTCGCTCCAGGGCAGCACCCGGTCGCAGCCGATCGACATACCGGAAGCCGCGACAAGCCTCCGAGTGTGGGCGCAGCCTGAAGAGGCTTACGCAAACATGTTCCTTTGGATGGTCGTGCGGGACCGCAAGGGCATTCTGGATACACTGTCGCTGGGATCGGTCGGAGAAGCCGAGTGGCACGTGATGGAAGTAGACATACCCACGGCTCTTGCCAGGCCTTTGTCACTGGTGTCGGTGCAGCTCTACGAGCCGGTTTTCGGACCCGCGGGCACGGTCGGCTCCATCCTCTTGGACGATATCCAGGCCGTGTTCGACAACGGCACGGAAGCAGTTGTCCTCGACGATTTCGAAGGACCCAACAAGTGGATCACCCTGGCAACGTCATTGATTTCGTCCGATTCGGTGGGCACAACCCGAGAAGCTCCCCGCAACGGCCAGCGGGCGGGCGTGTTCTCCTTCGGGAAAGACACCGACGCGGGCATCCGCGGGTTCTATCGCAGCCCTTCCGGCGGTGCGGTGCCGGTGGTGACCAGCTCGACGTTCAGCAAGATCTCCGGGGCTCGGATCGGCGACGAGATCATCGTGAACATATTCGGTCGCATGGTGCCGATCAAGATCATGGACACGGTCGACTTCTTCCCTACATTGGACCCGGCGCAATCGGGCTTCCTGTTGGCCGATCTTGACAACATGTTGGGACACCTCAACCTCCTGAGCCCCACCACGATCATTCGCCCAAACGAGTTGTTCATCGCTGAAGTTCCCGGCGCCGCCGACGCGGTTTACCAGACTGCGTTGCGGCTGGCCGGTTCCCGAGACCTAGTCCACGATCGGGCAACGATGCTCGAAGACCTTCAGCTCGACCCGCTCATCACGGCCGGTTGGAAGGCCATGGTGTTGTTGGCAGCGGGCATCGTGGTGTTCTCCGCCTCCATGGGTTACATCACTTACCTTTTGTCGTTTTCGAGTCAGAGCCGTTCGGAGATGGGCTTTTTGCAGGCGCTGGGCGTCACCAAACGCCAAATGGGTTGGCTGTTGGGGGCGGAGCATCTGGTAATAGTGGCTATCGGATTGATCATCGGAACTGCCACGGGATTTGCGATGAGCAACATCATGGTGTCCGGGGTTGCAGTCACGGAAACCGGGGAAAAGATCTTGCCCCCGTTCATTCTGACAACTCAGTGGTCGCTCTTGGGACCGATATTCGTGATAATGCTGGCGGTATTCGGCGCCGCGCTGTATTGGCTGTCTCGCATGGTCACCAACGTGGACCTGCACGAGATTTCCAGGATGGAAGATGAATAGGAAATTGGCTCGATGAACCTGATAAGGATTGCGATCAGGTTGGCAAGGGCCTGGCCCCTCGTAATCAAACGTGCAATCGCTGGTTGGCGTTTGCTGTCGACGGTCGTAATCGGAGTGCTTCTAGCATGCGCCATCATGGCCGGCACGGTCATCTACTTCGACGCCCTCAAAGAACTGGCCCTGAAAAGCGCATTGGACCAGTTGAACACCAACGCCACGAACATTGTGGTCAAATCCGACCGGGGCCCGACAACTCGAACGGAAGCAGCAAGCGTGACTCGGGTCATGAACGAGGAGATCGACCGCCGCACCGCATGGCTCCTCAAGGACCGTGTCTCCGGCGTGAAGTCCGCGACCTTCTTCGTCTCCGAACTCGGACAGGAGGCGACGGCCGGAGTCGACAACAACCGAGCCTATTTCTTCCACGTCCCCACGTTCGACGAACACATCACGATCCTCCCCGGAGGGCGCGTCCCGGCGACTCAGCCCGTCAACGCCGTGGGTGAGCCGCTAACACTCGAGGTGCTTGCGCCTGTCGAAGCGGCAGAGTCGTTTGGCGTGGGTGTTGATAGCCAGCTCTCGACGGTGCCGTATTGGAGTGATGCTCTGCCTCACGTCCGCGTGAAGATCGTTGGGGTGTACGCCAGGAACGATCCGACCGATCAGTTCTGGTATCTAGAAGACCGGATCTTGCGCGCCTCCACCTCGGGCAGTTTCACCACGATCCCCTTCCAGTTGCCCGAAGAGGTTTACTTCGACGTTTTGGGCGCTGGATTCAAGCAGATGGACAGCACCTACGGTTGGCTGCTGATCGTCGATCCGGACAAGCTCAACGCCGGAAACGCCACGTTCGCGAGGGCCAGCATCGAATCAATGAGGCGACGCCTTTCCGCCACTCTGTTCAGCTACAGGCAGATCACGTCCCTCGACGACACCCTGGAGGAGTACGACAAGCGCCTGTTCTTCTCCAAGCTGCCGATGTTCATCATCCTCGTCCTGATCTCGGTCGTAATCCTATACTACGTCGTCACTATGTCCTCGCTCTTGGTGGAGCAACAGCGGTCGGATATCGTCCTGCTGCGAAGCCGAGGCTCGACCTCCGCGCAGATCCTCGCCGTATTCGTGCTCGAAGGCGCAACCATTGCCGTGCTCGCCGTGGTCGTCGCGCCGATTCTTGCGGCGGTCGTCATAAGCCTGCTGGGGTATACGCCTGCGTTCTCGGACTTGAGCGGCAACAGCAGGTTGGTCGTCAGCCTACCGCGCGGGGCGTTCATGATGAGCGCCGTCGGGGGATTGTTCAGCTTCGTGGCGCTATTGACGCCGGCCGTGCAGGCCTCCCGCATCGGCGTCACGACGCACCGCCAGGAATCTGCACGACCAACCAGCCAGCCCTTCTATCAACGCTACTACCTGGACGTGCTGCTGCTGGCAATCGGGATCCTTCTGTTCCGGCAACTCAACCAACAGGGCTCGGTGGTTGCGGTGAGCATATTCGGAGCGGTTGCAGTCGACCAGGTCCTCTTGGCCGTGCCGGCTGTGATATTGGTCGCATCGGCGCTGGTGCTGTTGAGGCTGTTTCCGCTGACCATGAGGATCGCCAGCAGGCTGTTCGCGCCGGTGCTTCCGGCCGGGTTGGTCATCGGCCTATGGCAGATGGCCCGAAATCCGACGCACTACGCCCGGCTTTCGTTGCTGTTGATACTGATGGCCGGATTGGGCATATTTGCCGCCAGCTTCGGAGGCACCCTGGAACGCAGCTTCGAGGAGCGGGCGCTATACTCCACGGGCGCCGACATTCGGATGACGGGGGTGCTCCTCAACACCCGCGGGTCGTCGGAGCCGTTGCTGGGCACACTCGAAGCCCTGCCGTCGGTGAGCAACGTCGGTCTCGCGTTCAGAGGGTTCGGTTCGGACCTGTCGAAACTGCTCGGAGAATCGTACACGATGTTCGCCATCGACGGAGAGGCGATCATGGACATCGGCTGGTTTCGCGGAGATTTTTCGGACGGACCAATGAGGCCGAAGGTGACAACGCTGGCGAACCCGACTCCGCCCCAAGGCATCGCTCTGCCTGTCAGCGCCGAGTCCGTTGGCGTCACCATCAAAGCGGACAGAGAGCATCCGACGGTCGTGGTCGCCGCGAGGCTCAAGGACGCCAACGGGCGGTACTTCACGTACCTCCTTGGACGATTGGACTCGAACCAATGGCTTGATTTGGAGAGCGAATTCGAGCGTGTGAGCCAGTTCAGGCGCGTCGAATTGCTGCAACCCGTGGCGCCGCTGACGCTGGTCTCCTTGACCGTGCATGAAACCAGCAGCAGAAACAGGCTGCGGGCGGGCTCGGTCGCGATAACTGAGGTGTACGCGAAGTTGGCGAGCGGCGACGTTCAGGTAGTCGAGCCGTTCGACTCAGTGGAACAGTGGAACATCCTGCAAGCAGTGCCCCAGTCCGAATCCGACATCTGGCGAACCTTCGAGGACCCGACGACCACCGACGGCATCGCCTCGTTCATCTGGTCCGAGGGCGGTCCCCTCATGAGCCGAGGCGTGTTCCATGGCCCTCCGATGGCGCCGCTGGACGTAGTAGCCACGAAATCGTTCCTGAAGATCAACAAACATGATGTCGGAGACGTCTTCGAAGTGTCCGTACAAGGACACCGTCTCGACGTCACGTTGGTGGACGAGATCGAGTACTTTCCAACGCTCGACACGAACAGCAAGTCCTACCTCATCGGCGACCTGGATTCGGTATCCAGCTACGCAAATTTGGAAGCCAACAGCAGCGAGGTCAAACCGAACGAGATCTGGATTTCCACCGACGACCTTGCCGAACGGGCACAGCTCGTCGACATATTGGGCCAGGACGAGCCGTTCATCTCTCGCGTCGTTCACGACCGTGTCCGCGAATTCGACGAGTCCAGGGTCGATCCGCTGGTAGACGCCGGGTGGAACGCCCTCCTGTTCGTAGCGTTCGCGGCTGTGTTCACCCTGAGCGGATTGGGTTTTTTGGTGCACGCATACGTGTCGTTCAAGAGCAGGGAAGTCCAATTCGCCCTGATGCGTACTATCGGCTTCACCATGAAGCAACTCATGGCGCTCGTGTTCTTGGAGCAGGTGCTCGTCATAGGCGCCGGACTGGCGTTGGGGACGTGGATGGGCGGCAGACTGGGCGAGATCATGATGCCATACCTGAGCCACGACGATTTAGGCGTGCAGGTGCTTCCGCCTTTCATCATCGAAGTAAACTGGGGAACGTTGGCCGTCACCTATGGAGCGATGGCCTTGCTCTTCGCGTTCATAATCACGGGCGTGATTCTATTCGTTCGCAGGATCTCGCTCCAGCGCATCCTACGTCTCGGCGAAGTGTAGGATGATATATGATAAGTTTGGCGACAGTCGGCGCCCCGGGCGCCAGAGGTGACTGATGACCCTTGCCAACGAAAACGCTTACGTCCTGTGCGAGGACCTGTTCAAGATCTACAAGATAGCCGACCTTGAGGTCGTCGCTCTTCGAGGGTTGGACCTTGAAGTCAGACGCGGCGAGGTCGTCGCCATCGTGGGCGCCAGCGGGAGCGGCAAGAGCACGCTGCTGAACATTCTAGCGGGATACGACGCCCCTTCAGCAGGCCGGGTCACTGTCGGAGGCAAGGACCTGCTTCAAATGGGCGGCAAAGACGTCGAGGACTACAGGCGAAACGACGTGGGGTTCATCTGGCAGCAAACCAGCCGAAACATGTTCCCGTATCTCACCTCGATAGAAAACGTGGCGCTGCCCATGATGCTCACCAACAAACCGGGCAAGGAGAGACAGGAGCGCGCCAAAGAGCTGCTGGAGATCGTTGGGTTGGGGCACAGACTGGACCACACGCCGGAGAAGCTCTCAGGCGGTGAACAGCAACGAGTCGCCATCGCGGTCGCTCTGGCCAACGACCCCCCTTTGCTGCTCGCCGACGAGCCCACCGGGGAATTGGATGACGCCACTGCGGCGGAGATACTGGACCTGTTCGGCTCCGTCAACCGGGAGTTGGGAACAACGATCCTCATCGTCACCCACGATCCGGACATCGCCTACAAAGTCGGCAGGGTCGTCATGATCCGGGATGGCAAGATGTCCACTGAGGTCCGGCGAAAGGTAACGTTCCAACGCATTACCGGAGACCGGGACAAAGAAGAGCCGTTGGAAGAGTTCACCCTTGTCGACGCCAGCGGAAGAGTCCAGATACCGAGGGATCTGCTCGACAGCCTGAAGATCAAGGACAAGGCGCGGGTCACGATCGAAAACGGCACCGTAACGTTGCGGCCCGAGGAGTAACCGGATGAGCAGAGTCGTACCTCTGATATCGACCCACAATCTCACGCGGAGCTACCAGGTGGGCTCCGAGACGATCAACGCCCTCCGCGGCATCGACATGACCGTTTCGCCCGGCCAGTTCATAGCGGTCGTCGGCCGATCGGGTTCCGGCAAGACCACGCTCTTGAACATCCTAGCCGGATTGGACAAGCCGTCCGACGGCCAGGTGCTCTTCCAGGATAGGGACCTGGGCACTATGAACGAAAAAGAGCTGACCGAAATCAGACGCCACAAGATCGGGTTCGTTTTCCAGTCCTTTGGTCTGCTGCCGCTCCTGTCCGCCTTCGAGAACGTCGAGCTGCCCCTGCGCATCGCGGGCGTCCGCACTCGAGAGCGGGAGGCTCGCACCAGGGAGACGCTCGAGATAGTAGGGCTGTGGAATCGCGCCAAGCACCGCCCATACGAGCTGTCCGGCGGCGAGCAACAGCGCGTCGCCATCGCCAGGGCCATCGTTAACAACCCGCCGCTGATACTGGCTGACGAGCCCACCGGCGAATTGGACTCGACCAACGCCCGAGCGATATTCGGCCTCTTCAAGGACATGGTCAAAGCGCAGGGCATAAGCGTCCTCTCCGCCACCCACGACTCCACGCTTCTGGCCATGGCCGACGAGGTAAAAGAGATTCGCGACGGCAAACTCTCCGACGCCACGAACCTCGGCCACCGATACCGCGACTGACCGGACCGGATCAACGTCCGTCGAGCCCGCGGCGCCCAGACCGGCAAGGCGACCTAAGATCGCGCCGGTCTGCATGTCGATAGACGACACGCAGTTTGCGACCAAAACTCACCGCCTGCAGCATTGCCTTTTTCTAAGACACGTATTAGACTTGTGTCAGCACACGTGTTCTCAGGAGGATCTTGCCTGCATGCGAAATCGTCGCCCGGCGCCACAGTCCGCGCCCCAACAATTCGACAGCCAGTTTGAATCGTACCTCGGGACGCATCTTCCGCCCTCGACGAGCCGCGTGCCGTCCATATATCGCGAGACCACGAAGTGCTACGCCTACATGTGCACCTTCGCCTACGGCTGCAGCGAGCAGACTCAGCGCCCGTCCCAAGTGTTGATGCGCCGTTGCATGCGATACATGCCCGAGACTCTGCGAATCAAACCCGCCCTATCCGACCACGCCCTCGACGTGTTGGCCGGACACCGCGAGACCGGTCACCTGTCCGGTGAGACAACCGCCATCCTGGACCGGCTCCGCCCCAACGGCCCCAAGCGCCCAGCGGCAGCAGGCGTCTAGGCGCAAGCCTTCAAAATCGTCATCGCCGGGGAAAACGTGCCCCAGACGGGTGCCCACTCGGCGTATAATGGCGGAGCTTCAAGACGCCGAGTGGTCCGCCACTCTTGTCCCTTCTCGAACCGGCGACGCGTTCGCAATTCTACTCGGCATCGATATTCACCACCTGGGAGACAACCAAACATGACCATGTTCGACCTTACCGGCAAGACAGCAATCGTCACCGGCGGCAACGGGGGCATCGGGCTTGGGATCGCCAGAGGGCTGGCGCACGCCGGCGCCAACATCGTGGTCGCCGCGCGCAACGCTGCGAAGACTGACGCTGCGCTCGAAGACATCCGTGAGCTCGGAGCTCACGCCATCGGCGTCGAGACCGACGTGACGAGCGAAGAGTCCGTGGCGGCCATGACTGAAGCCGCGACCAGCGAGTTCGGCAGCGTCGACATCCTCGTCAACAACGCGGGCATAGCACTCCGCAAAGCGCCTCAGGATTACACTCTCGAGGAGTGGAATCAGGTCGTCGACATAAACCTGACCGGCACGTTCTTGTGCGCTCGCCAGGTCTATCCCCTCATGAAGAACGCCGGCGGCGGCAAGATAATCAACATCGGCTCGATGACCTCCATCTTCGGCAGCGACTGGGTGGCTTCCTACTCCTCCAGCAAGGGCGGTGTCGTGCAGCTCACCAAGAGCCTGGCGTTGTCCTGGGCAAAGGACAACATCCAGGTCAACTCGATCTTGCCCGGCTGGATCCACACCGACCTGACGACGCCAATCCGAAGCGACAACCCCGAACGCTACGCCTCCATCACCGCTCGCATCCCCCACGGTCGCTGGGCCGAGCCCGACGAGATGGGCGGATGCGCCGTGTTCCTGGCCAGCGCCGCCTCGGACTACGTGACCGGCACGGCAATCCCCGTCGACGGCGGCTACGCGGCGTTCTAGGCCTCTGCCATCTCAAGTCTATCTGCATCTCCCAGCGCCTGCCTGCACCTAATTCGCGAACGAGGTTGAATCTGGCCGAGTTCGTCGAAATAGAAAGTCCGCGTTCGAGTGATTCGAGTGCCGGTCAGACGCGAGGAGCGACAGATGGCAAATCAAGCAGACAAGAGCAGCGTGCATCTCGTGCCCAGGGGATGGGGCATTTCGCTGATATGGGCGACGGCGATCGTAGGGATATCGATCCTCGCCAGCGCGACAATCAACCCGCTGTTCGGACGATACATCCACTGGGACTGGATGGCCGGAATCGCCCCGGTAAGCTTCATTCTGATACTGGCGGCCTTCAGGCGACGCTGGGTGTGAACTCAGAAGGCTCTTGCGCCGACTGAACGCGCCGGTTAACATCGGTCATGCGACGAGTGCGGTAGGCTGACGAAGCAGCGGCACAAGTCCCGTCGCGACTGGAGGCAGACCCGCCATGACCGATCTGTTGCTGAAGGGCGGCGAAGTGATCGACCCTTCCCCAGGCATCCGGGACCAACTCGACGTCGCCGTGAGCGACGGCAAGATATCGCAACTCGCGCCCGATGTAGCGCCCGGACCCGACACCCGTGTCATCGACGTGACCGGCAAGATAGTCGTGCCGGGCCTCATCGACCTACACTGCCACATCTACCACGGCGTCAACCAGACCGGTGTCAACCCCGATCTCGCTGGCGTCTACTCCGGTGTCACGACCCTGGTCGATGCGGGCAGCGCCGGTTGCTACACCTTCGGCGGCTTCCCTGAGCACGTCGTGCCCAAAGCCATAACCCGCATCATCTGCATGCTCCACATCTCCCGGACCGGCCTCGCCTATCAGCCCGATCTCTCCCGACGCGAGGACATCGACCTGGAGGACACGATTCGGGTTGTCAGGGAGAACCGACCGCTGATCCAGGGCATCAAGATCAGGGCGGTCGGCCCGGCGGTTCCCGTGATGGGCGTCGAGATCGTCCAGCTCGCCAAACAGGCGGCCAACGAGGCCGGCGTGCGGCTCATGGTTCACATCGGAGACCGGCTTGCAGGCGACGGCCCGACCATCACGCGAGCGCTGCTGCCGCTGTTGGAACCGGGCGACATCATCACCCACCTGTTCACCGGCAACCCCGGCACGATATTCGACGACGACGGTTCGGTCCTTCCCGAGCTCATGGCGGCGCAGGAACGAGGAGTCTTCCTCGATACAGCTCACGGCAGGCAGAACTTCAGCTTCGACATCGCTCGCCGCGCACTAGACCGGGGCGTCGTGCCCCGCGGCATCAGCACCGACCTGACGATTCCCGGACGCCTGCACGCCGTGCACAGCATGACCGAGATGCTGTCGAGGTTCCTGGCGCTCGGATTCTCTCTGGAAGACGTCATCCGGATGTCCACCGCAAACCCCGCCGAAGCTCTGGGCATGGGCGACACCCTGGGGACCCTGGCCGTCGGTCGAGGGGCCGACATCACCGTGCTGGAAGAAGCCACCGGCGACTGGCTGTTCCACGACACCGAGGGCGGCACGCTGCGCGGCGACAAAGCGCTCGCGCCCGTGGCCACGGTGAAGGACGGAGAGGTGTTCACGGCCGACTGGGGCCCCCGCCCCTGGGGCTGGCTGCCCGACACGGCGTAGTCAGGAGTTCTGGCGCGGATCGATAGCGTCAGGGCGACACAAGCAGCCACAATGTCGTTCGCCCTGAGCAACGTTATGTCCGCGGGACGGACAATGCATATGACAGCAACGGCACTCCAAATGTCGTCATTCTGAGACCGTTGCCGAAGAATCTAGGGCCTCGCAGAGTGATGTGTTTCGACGCCGTTACTTGGAAGCTTGTCGAAGGGCCCTGAGGCGCCGAGTTTGCCATTGGCCCTCAACACAGCCGCAAGCGACACACCATGAGCATTAAGGCACAATCATGACCCGTTCCCGACTCCGTGACCTGGACATCGTCATCGGCGATCTGCCGGTTGGCCCCAACAACGCGATCACCGACGTGCCCGGCGTCCTGGTCGGCCACACGACGCTCTCCTTCGACGAGCCGCGGGTCGCGCGAACCGGCGTCACCGTCGTCGTGCCCTGCGACGGGCGAATACACGAGGACAACGTCTTCGCCGCCTACCACGTGCTCAACGGCAACGGAGAAATGACCGGCCTGCCCTGGATCGACGAAACCGGTCTGCTCGGCTCGCCGGTCGCCATCACGAACACAAACCAGGTCGGCGTCGTGCGAGACGCCCTAGTAGAACACGCCGTGGATCGCGGAATGGCCGGTTGGATCTTACCGGTCGTGGCCGAGACCTACGACGGCTTCCTCAACGACATCGACGGATTCCACGTCACGAAAGAGCACGTATTCCAGGCGCTGGACTCCGCATCGGACGGTCAAGTGGCAGAGGGCAACGTGGGCGGCGGGACCGGCATGATGTGCCACGGCTTCAAGGGTGGCATAGGCACGTCCTCCCGCGTCGCCGAGGCGCCGGGAGGCCCGTACACGGTCGGCGTCCTGGTTCAAGCCAACTACGGCAGCCGCAAACATTTGCGCGTGGACGGCGTCCCGGTCGGACGCGAGATCGGGCCGGACGATGTTCCGCTGCCGCGGAGAACAACGGGCCGCGAGGGGTCGATCATCATCGTCGTCGCCACAGACGCGCCGCTCGTGCCGGTCCAGTGCCGGCGTTTGGCACAACGAGCGACCGTTGGGTTGGCGAGGGTCGGCGGCGTGGGCCACAACAGCAGCGGCGACATCTTCCTCGCTTTCGCCACCGGCAACCACCCGTCCCACGACCCAAACGACGACGCGTCGCCCGACTCGTCAGAACTGGTGGACTTGAAGATGCTGCCGAACAACTTGATCGACTCGCTGTTCGACGCCACCGCGGAGGCCGTCGAGGAGTCGATCCTCAACGCCCTGACCGCGGCCGAGACCACGGCTGGCTTTCAGGGCACAGCCCACGCATTGCCTCTGGATCGTCTACAAGAGATCATGTCCGAATACAGGCGCTAATTTAACTCACACGGCAATCGGGAAATATCAACCAAAGGAGCGTGCCATGGCTCAGATCCGAGCGAACCGAGTGAAGGACAAGTTGGCGCGGGGCGAGGTCGCGACGCTGCTCATGGGCGACAACAGCTCACCGAACCTCGTCGACGCACTCGGCCCCCTCGGCTTCGACTCGGTCCTGATCGAAGGCGAGCACGGCCCCGTGGACTTCGGGGACATCCCAGACCTGACCAGGGCATGCGACCTGTGGGGCATGACGTCGGTGGTCAGGGTAAACGTCAATGCCCCGGGCATCATCTACCGCACCCTCGACGTCGGAGCGCAGGGCGTGATGGTTCCCCACATCAACACGAAAGAAGAAGCCCAGGCCGTCGTCGAAGCAACGAAGTTCGCGCCGATCGGCGCACGGGGCATGTCCAGCGGGCGTCAAGGCCACGGAGTCGCGGACTACGTCCACCAGGCCAACGACCACACGTTCGTGACCATCCTGATCGAGGACATCGTTGCCATCGACAACCTGGGAGAGATCCTGACCGTCGACAACATCGATGTATTTTACGTGGCGCCGGGAGACCTGGCGCAGAGCATGGGTTTGACCGGCCAGACCAGCCACCCCGATGTCCTGGCAGCGGTGGACCGCGGAATCGCCAAGATCGTCGACTCGGGCCGCGTCGCGGGCATGCTCGTCAACGACTCGACCGTCAACGAGTACCTACGCAAGGGCGTCCGCTACGTCGGCATCCCGTGGACGGGCTGGGTGGCATCCGGCGCCAGGAGCTTCCTCGACGGGATCGCATCGGCGGCGTCCTGAAGAGCCCGATCGAAAGCTGCAGCGCCGGGCGACGGCGTCACACTCTCGATCCAGCCACTCGTCGCGAACCGCGAGCGCTCGATGCGAGGCACACCACACCCGCCAGCAACACAACGCTCGCAACCGCGACAAACGCCGTGGTGAAGCCCGCCGCCTCGGAAACATACCCGACCGCCAGCGGGCCCAGGAACATCCCCGCGGCGTAGATCGACTGGAACACGCCCATCGCGTAGAACCTCTGATGCGCCGGCGCGTCCTCGACGGCAAGCGCCATGAGCAGGCCGAACGTCAGGCCAAGTCCAACGCCGATCAGCACTTCGCAAACGAACAGCAGCGCCAGACCGGACCAGGGCGTCAGCAGCACGCCAACGCCAAGCGACGCCATTCCGATCGTGACGGCAACCATGGCGCCCACGAGCCTCGCAACATGCGGGCTTGCGAGAACCACAGCCACGAACGGCGTGATGTAGGCCATGAGAAGCAAACCTTGCGTGAAGTCGCCAACATCCAGCCGATCTGACGCGTAGACCTGGGTCGTGTTATAGACCGTGGCGTAGACGGCCATGAAGACAACGCCCATCATGACAGCCATGCCGAACAGCCGTCGATCTCGGGGCAGCGATACCGGCCATCGTCGAGCTCGTTCATGGTCCGGCTCGACGATGGCGAGCGCGACTACGGCGCCAACGACGGCAAAGCCGACCGAAAGCCAGAACGGCGCGAGGACGCCGAACCAGTCCGCGACCCAACCGCCGATCGGGTTTGCCGGAATCTGACCCCAGCCAAAGAACGATGCAACTACGGCCGCGCTGACCATTGCAGACCGAGGCGGAAAGTACAGCGAGAACAGCACGGCGATCGCGACGAAGCACCCCGCTCCCACGCCCATGAGCATCCGGCTTGCGAACAGCGACCAGGCAGAGTCGAACACAGGCGGCGCCAGGAAAACCGCCGCCATGAAACAGAACCCGGCGCTTATCACGAACCGCCGACGGCCCGCCAGCATATCGCTCAACAACCCGATCGGGATGCGCGCTACGAACAATGCGAGGCCGTAGAGGCCGATCAGCAGCCCGAGCGTCCTCTCGCCGAAGCCGCGTGATTCAACATAAGACGGCCACACCGCTCCCGTCAGGTAGATGATGAAAAACAGCAAGAACGCGCAGACAAGAACGAGCCACGGCGAGATGCGTTGACGGATGGTGACCTCTCTGGCGGGATTTGGTCGACCAGTGAAGCATATATGACGCCAGGCATCCCGCAAAGGCGGAATGCGCGTACAATAGCATCAGGATATTTGCACTGCCACTGTTCGGGAGGCTGTTGTGGAACTAATGGAGTTGATCAGCGTTGACCCCAACATTTGCCACGGTCAGGCGTGTATAAGAGGAACCAGAATAATGGTCAGCATTGTTTTGGACTGTTTGGCGGCAGGAATGTCTGACCACGAAATCCTCGAAGACTATCCGACGCTTTCAGCAGAAGCGATCCGAGCGGCGGCGGCCTACGGCGCCGCTCTAGCCCGCGAGGAGAACTTTCCCATTTCAACAACCAGCGAGTGAAAATCAAGCTCGATGAAAACATGCCTTCGCGCGCAGCCATGTTGCTCGAAGCGTACGGTCACGATGTCGACACGACATCGGCGGAGCGGCTGGACGGAGCCGATGACCCAGCTATCGCTTATGCTGCCAATCTTGACGGGCGCCTGCTGATTACACAGGATCGGCGATTTGCCGACATCCTCGTCTATCCTCCCGGCACGCATCCTGGTTTCTCGTAGTGCGATCACGGCGCCAGGGGTCTGGTGCTGTTGAGGCAACGTTGCGTCGTTTCCTCATGCAATATGACCTGATTGAATTAGCCGGATGCGTGACGGCAGTCGAGATCGGACAGATTCGAATCCAACGACCACCTGTCATTTGACTTCAAATGAAACGTCAATCCATCCATATCCCTGCGAAGATGGATCTGTCCGTCCACCGCGCCGCAGCCTAACGCACCCGCTGCACCACACGGCGCGTCGCATCGACTAGCGTGTCGACCTCGGCCTCGGTCGTCAGGGTGTTGAGTGAGCCGGCCGTTCCGGTTTGAAGCAGGATGCCCTCGTTCAGCAAGCCCGTGAACAGCGCTCGACGCATCTGACCGTCGGCCCGTATCACATTTCGATAGTCCACGATCTCCTCGGACGTGAAGTGGATGCCGAACAGCGAACCGATTCCGGTCACCTGCGCATGGACCTCGAGCTCGTCGAAGACGGCTCGCAGCTTTGCCCGGAGTTCGTCGCCGAGGGCGTTCAATCGCTCGAAGACATCGGGCGTGAGGTGGTTCATGGCCACTTCGCCGGCCACCATCGTCATGGGGTTGGCGTTGAACGTTCCGGCGTGTGCGAGCGTAGCCCCGCCTGCCGTCGGATCGAACAGATCCATGAGCTCCTGCTTGCCGCCGAACGCGCCGACTGGCAACCCGCCGCCGATCGTCTTGCCCAGGGCAGTGAGGTCGGGGACCACGCCAAGGTCCTCCTGAGCGCCGCCTGACGAAACCCTGAAGCTCTGCACCTCGTCGAAGATCAGGACCATGCCGAGCTCCGTGGTCAGGTCTCGGATGCCTTGCAGGAACGCCTTCTGGGCCGGGAGGTAGCCGAACGAGGAGACGACTGGCTCCATGATCACGCACGCGATCTCGTTTCGGCCTTCCCTCAGCACACGTTCGCACCACTCAAGGTCGTTGTACGGCAGGACGACGACGTCATCGAGGATGCTCTGGGGCATGCCCGGATACTCAGGGATCGGAGTCGGACCGCTGGGGTCCAGCTTTTCGAGCGGCGGATGGACGCTGACGGACACGTACTCGTGCGACCCATGGTATCCGCCCTCGAACTTGGCAATCTTCGGCCGGCCGGTGAATGCGCGCGCCGCCCGCACGGCCAGCAGCGTTCCTTCGGTCCCCGAGTTGGTGAACCGTATCGAGTCCGCAGACGGTATCCGATCGGTCAGTATCTTGGCCAGCCGGACCTGTGCCTCGGTCGGTCCCGTGAACGCCGTCCCTCTGGCGGCCTGCTCCTGCAGCGCGCTCACGATTTCCGGATGGGCGTGACCGAGGATCAGGCTCGTCGCGTTGATCATGAAGTCGAGCATTCGGTTGCCGTCGGCGTCGATCATGTAGTGACCTTCGCCGCGCTCGATGAAGTGCGGATACGGCGCGAAGTAGGCCGTGCCACGTGAGCTGCCGCCGGGCAGGTACTGTTCGGCGCTGTCCTGAAGGCCTCGAGACGTGGGCGTCTTGGAGACGTAAAGGTCGATCTCACGTTGAAGTTTGTCCTGGGTCGTCATCGAAGCTCTCCTCGGTTAAGCAGGACCAGTCCTGCTGCGGTTTGTTATGCGTGCCGTAGTTGGTACAATTCCGGTCGATCCATCGCTCAAATGGCGGTTGCGCCGCCGTCGATGACCAGTTCGCCTCCGGTCATGAACGACGCCTCATCCGATGCCACGAACAGGACGCCGTACGCGACCTCTTCCGCCCGGCCGAATCGACCCGCCGGTATCTCCATGACACGTTCAGCCCGTTCGTCCGGGGATGGGAACGCCAGGTTGACCATGTCGGTGTCGATGGGTCCCGGATGGATGGAGTTCGCGCGAATGCCGTCCGCGGCGTACTGCACCGCCGCGGCCTTGGTCAGCAGCCGGACCGCGCCTTTCGATGCGTTGTACGCCGATGTGCCGCGGCTGCCGACAATCCCGGCGCCGGACGAAATGTTGACGATGGAGCCTCCGCCCGCCTGCCTCATCGGTTCGATTACCGCTTTGACGCCGAGGAACGATCCTTTCGCGTTGACGTCCATGATGCGGTCCCAAGAATCGGACGTGGTCTCCTCGACGGTCGCCCGTTCGTAGACGCCGGCGTTGTTGACGAGGATGTCCAGCTTCCCGTATCGGCTGACCGCCGTATCGACGGCACGGTCCCAATCTTCTTCGCTGGTCACGTCCAGTCGAACGAACAAGGCATCGCCGCCGGCCTCGTTGATCTCCGCCTCCAGCTTCTGTCCTTCGACTTCCAGGATGTCGCCGATGACCACGCGGGCGCCTTCCTCGGCAAACAGCGCCGCCTCAACGGCACCCATTCCCCTGGCGCCGCCGCTGATCAAAGCGACCTTTCCTTCAAGCCGCATGAGCGACCTCCTACCGGCTGGGTACGGTGGGAATTATACTTCACGATGGCTTGACGTGCGTATACGCCAGACTCGTCAATTTGCATCGGCCGTCATTGAGGATGGACCAGAGGGACAGGAAGGACGAAAAGGCGCCGACGCGCCTGCAAGAGGCGCAGTGCGCTTTGCTCAATTTCCGCGAAGCGTGAAGCGCTAAGCCTTCTTGCGCAGCTTTGCGAGCACCTCGTTGAGGCTGCCGCTCCGAAAGCCCTCGAGGTCGAGCGTCACGTACGAGTATCCGATCGATCGGAAGTAGGCCCCGATCCGGTCGCGGTTGTCCGGTTCGGTCAGCGTGGCGAAGTCCTCGGGTTCGACCTCGATTCGGGCGACCGTGTCGTGATGCCGGACCCGAAGCTGAGCGATGCCCAGCCCGTGGAGGAACTCCTCGGCTTTGGCAATGCGCTCCAGGGCCTCGACCGAAACCGGCGTTCCGTACGGGATGCGAGATGACAGGCATGCCTGCGCGGGCTTGTCCCAGGTGGGCAAGCCCATGTCTCTGGACAGGGAGCGTATCTCGGCCTTGGTCAGATCGGCTTCGACAAGCGGGCTTCGGACGCCGAACTGTTTTGCCGCGTTGAGGCCGGGCCGGTAGTCCCCCAGGTCGTCGATGTTGGCGCCGTTGGCGACATGCTTAATGCCTTCTTCGGCGGAAAATGCGGCCAGATGCGTATAGAGTTCGTCTTTGCAGAAGAAGCATCGGTCCGGATTGTTTGCCGCGTAGTCTTCGCGCTCGACCTCCTGCGTATCGATGACCCTGTGATTCAAGCCAATGCGCCGGGCCAGTTCCTCGGCCTCGCGAAGTTCAGTCGGCGCCAGGCTCGGGGAGCGCGCGGTCACCGACAGCGAGTCGCGCCCGAGCACGTTGTTGGCGGTCGCTGCCAGGAAAGCGCTGTCGACGCCGCCGGAGTACGCTACGATGACCGATCCCATTTCCCGGAGGATCGCTTCGAGCGCGGCCATCTTCTTTGCCGTCACGCTCTTGTCGATGATTTCAAGTTCGGCGAGTACCGCCATCTTCATCGCTCCACGGTTGTTGACTAGATGCCGCGACCTTGCTTTGCCGGTCTGGATTGGCACCCGGTTGACGTCACGGTCGGATCGGGCGATCGCCGGAACTCAGGGAACCCGAAACCGGTGAACGGCATCGCGGCCATACGGATTCAGCTAGCGTTTACCAGCTCTGGGCAGAGTTCTCGCAACGGAGGCAGCCGGCGCGCTGTGTTCAGAGCGAAAACGCGACTGCTGCCAATTCGCTCGAATCCCAGGCGACGGTAGTAATTTTCAAGTCTGCCTTGATTTCTGTTGGGGTTTTGATCCAGCAGGCGTTCCTCTATCTCTCGATCCGAATTCTTCGTCTGAGTAGAAGGCGCCGGAAATGGAAGCATCGCCACCAAACCCGCCTTCGGGGCAAACCGCAGGATCGTTCTCCTGGCGACGGCCAAACCAAGGCCCCTGCCTCGATGTGCCGGCAATATGCCGATTCCGGCCAGGAACAGAACGTTGCAACTGAAGACGTCGCCTTCAAACTGATCGTCGATCATATCTTGATTCAGCTCGTTCCCGTCGAACAGAGCGGCGTAGCACTCCTCCGCGTCGGGCGAAACGGCCTTGAACATGTCAGAGGCCGAAGCTCTTCTGTCCCAGGTCTCGCACGCATGAAATTGAAAGGCCGATATGCAACCCACACTGGTCTCGTGCAATCCAAGGTCGGCTTTCGCCCGATCGCCGAGGTAGACGATCTCACCATGAATCCGCAACGGATACTCTTCCGGACCCGGCTCCGCGAGCAGATCAGAAGATTCGAAATCGATGCGATAGTCGCTGAGAGCAGGCTGCACGTCACGAATTCCTAATCAAATTGCAATAAACCCCTAACCCAGGATTCATTCGGCCATCATGGCTTCTACGATTGCCCTCATTTCGTCGGAGTAGTGCTGGTACGACCGGTTCTGATATCCGAGGATTCGTTGCGACTCCTCGGTGTCGTACCAGTCCATCCATCCGGGTGTGTCCCGGTACACCGCTTCGTCGGCGGGCGCTCCCATGAAGTCGTAGAAGTCTCGAACGTAGTCGCATCCGTGTAGCTGCCACGTCGGACCACCTCCGATATTGAACACCTTGCCTCCGGCCTCCGCGGTCCGAGCCGCGGCAACAAGAGCGTCCACGACGTCGCCTCGGTGGACCATCTCCACCCGCTGGTCCACCATGAACGGCCAGGGGTCTGGAGGCTCCAGGAACGCCGGAACCGCGATCCCCGCGATCCTCAGCACGACCGTGTTTTTCAACGACGATTCCTGCAGGAGTCGCTCACCGGCGATCTTACTGTCTGCATAGATGTCGATTGCGCTCTGTGCGTGGTCGACCGTAACCGGAGGGTTTTCGGCTGCCGTGTCGCCGTATGTGCTTATCGATGACGTGAACACCAGCATGGCTTCGGGGTTTGTTTCGGTCAGCGCCTTGACGATCTTCTCCGTGCCGCCGACGTTGACTCGAAACGTCAGGTCACGATCTCGCTCAGAGTTGGGCGGAAGCAAAGCCGCCAGATGCACGGCCGAGCCGACACCGTCGACGGCAGCGGCCACGTCGTCATCGCTGGTGATGTCGCCCTTCTGAACCTCGACGTCGTCGCGCCCTTCCAGTCCGGAGAAGTCCATCTGCGGCAGGTCGAAGACCCTGACCTGTTGACCCGCTTCCACGAACCGCTCGACGAGCATGCGGCCAACACTGCCCGCCCCGCCGGTGACCAGTATGGCGTCGCTCACGTGAGCGTCGTCCCCTTCATCCCGGCCTTGTCGATCACGTTCTGAGCGGTCTTGATCATCTGCTCCAACGCCGGAGCGAAACCGGACCAGTCGCCTTGATTCTTCAATTCTAGGAGCGCGGTCGCGTCTTTGACTGCGGTCCGAGCAGCCGGAATTGACGGCATTGTCTTGAAGAAGAACGTTCCGCTGACCTCGCCGAAGTTTTCGACGATCTCGGCTACCGACGTCTCCCAGTCTTTGTTCTGATCGCCCAGTCCTTCGGCGACTTCTTTGCACGCGGCGATGCTCTGATCGAGAAGCTCTTGGCCAGATGGTGGCATTGTTTCTATTACCTCTTGTTGATGTTTCCGCCCTTCCGTTTCACGTCTTCAGAAGGGGCGGGTTGTTGCTCGACGGCGGTGTTGACGCTTTCCTTGCTCTTTCTCGGCATCGACAGAAGCGGGAAAACCGATCGATCCAGACGATCGACCGATCTACCCGAGTTCTTCGACAGCGTCGGAAATCTCGCTGAATATGAGCCGGTCGCTCGCCCTCAGTCGTTCCGTCCTTAGGAAGCTGCTTCGTTCCCCAGGCGGCTCTCCAACTCTTCGATGCGCTTCGCCGTTGCCCTCTCCTGCTGAAAACGCTCTGTGATGTCTCGCACGATGGCCGCTATGCCCTGTACGTCGCCGTCCTCGCCTTTCAAGAGCGTAATTGTAAACTCCAGAGAAATGCGGGTCCCGTCACTCTTGGCAGCCGGCACGGCAAGCATGTCGTCGGTGTACTTCGTGACGCCCGTGGCCATCACCTTGCGGTAGCCCTCCCAATGCCGCTCCTGGAAACGCTCGGGGATAATCAGGTCCAGGGTTTGCCCCAGGGCTTCAGTGGCTTGGTAACCAAATATGGTCTCAGCGCCGGAGTTCCACACTCGGATCACCCCTTCCGCGTCGGCGAATATGACGGCGTCCCGGGCATTGTCCACGATCTGCCTGTAGATTTGCTCCGATGATCCTGGGCCAACATTTTCCATCGTTGCGGCAGTTCTCCCTGCGATGTTTCGGCCATTCTTGGGCGGCGTTCATCCTGTAAACCTGAATTCTGCTTTCGTTTGAGCTTTGAAGCAGCCTAGTCGTCGTCGCCCGGGGCCAGAACCTCGGACTCATCCACGACATGATGCCCGTTTGTGGCGTCCTCGTAGTGCACCTTCATGGCCTCGATGTCGACCTCGACGTTGCGGTCGAAGCCGTGGCCGTCGTGGCGATCGTACGGGAACGGCTCGAACTGGATGAACTTCTCCCTGAACCGCTCGCGGCTGGGCCTGCGGTCGTACGGGAACCTGTATTTGTCCGGCGCGGCCCGTTCAACCTCGATGAGCTGGTAGTCCCGGCTCCCAAGCCCGTTCTCGTGGCCTGTGTTGATCGTCGCGACCTCGCTCTGTCCGTGGAACGTCGCGGCCGCGGCTTCGAACTTGCGGTCGCCCGAATGGTGGGCTTCCATGACCTCGGTGGCCGAGCCTGGCATGCCGACAGATCGCCTCGCGGCGTCCACGCACGCCATGTCGATCGCCACCGGGTCCTTGCTGGCGAAAACGCCCAGGTGCGGAACGATGGGGATGTCGGCGTGGTTGGCGCAGTCGCAACGCGGCGAGATGTCGAGGGCCATGTTGATGTAGCCGACCTTGTCTCGACCCACTGCCTTCTCGACGGCCAGCGCTGCGTCGGCGATGGCCACGTCCACGGCGTCGAAGTTGATCTCCGGTATGTCGACGATGCCGCGGGGTCCCACGACTCCGAAGCAGCCCAGACAGTTGGCGCACTTGTCGCGGCTCCAATGCAACTCGTCGTTTTCGTCGATGTTCCAGAGGCCGAACGGGCAGCAGTTCTCTATGATCTCCCAGTCAGGCGTGTTGGCCTTGCCTTTGAACGCCTCGGGATGGAACGTGCCAGCCGCGCCAAAACCGTACGTGGGATGGCCGCCCATGTGGACGTTGAACTTGCCGCGCTTCGACTGGCCTCCGATGCCCAGGTTCTTCAGCGCGCCGCCGATGACGCCCATGCCATGGCCCTTGAAGTGGGTGAGGGTGATCAGTGTGTCCGCCGCGGCGATGGCCTGCGCCACGTATGCCTCTTTCAGCAGATATCCCTCGGGTATGTCGATGCGAATGTCGCTTGTGCCGATGAAGCCGTCTGCGCAGATGAACGGGCAGCCCAACGTGGCCGACGAGAATCCGTTTCTCTCCGCGGTGAGTACGATGTCCAACTCGGTCGAGCGGGAGCCCCAAGGCGAGTACGTCGAGGTCGTCGTGTCGCACACAAACGGCCTGCCGCCCAATTCCTTGATTCGGTCCGCCAGAGCCCGTGCGTAGACCGGCCGCAGGTATGCCGAGTTGTTCCACTCGCCGCAGTGGATTTTGATGGCCACCATATCGTTAGGTTTGACAAGTTCGTCGAGATTTGCCGCGTCGAAGACCGTGAGCATCTTCGCGACCAGGCTGGTTTCGGTCGAATCGGAATGCGCGTCCATCCAATATACGTTGGACTTCCCCATAAGTATCTCCTCTCGGTCTCAGACCGCGTTTCATTTAAGGTTCGTGCGCAATATAAGGGTGAGATTAGCATCGACCCCCTACCTTGTCAATAAAACAACCGACGCCTGTGGAAGCATTATTCCTCGACCGGTGGTTGACGGCAACCGAAGGCGGATTCGTCGTGCTTCGCCCTGTTCCCATTTTCGCCTTCGGAGGTTAACATTACCGATACGATTCAACGCCGACGTCATCGCTTCATTTAGGGGGTGTCACGTGACCGAGATTACAGACCATTTCATGCACCCGGGTCCGCAGCCCAACGGACTTCAGGCCGCGGAAGACGGGCTTTGGGCCATCGACCAGGGCAACAATCATCTCTACAAGCTCGACTGGCAAGACGGCTCCGTGCTCGAAGATCTTCCGACCGAGACAGACCGGTCCAGCGGAGTGACGATCGGCGGCGGCAATATCTGGATCGCGTCCACCTACACCGCCGAGTTGTTCAAATGCAACATGGACGGGACCACCGTCGAGCGGTACGACACCCCCGGCAAGGGCGGTGTGGCCTTCGCCAACACCCCGAATCCCCGCACGACAGGCGCTCACGGCATGGAGTGGATCGACGACGAGAACATGTGGGTCGCCGTTCCGCCCGCGCAAAAGGTCTTTCTCATGGACCCGTCCACGATGACGGTCAAACGCTCGATCCCGACGCCCGGCATCCGTCCCCACGGGCTGTTTATGCACGAGGGCGCCATGTGGCTCGCGGACACTGCCGCCTGCAAGGTGCACAAGCTCGACCCAGCCGACGGGACCGTGCTGGCGGAGGTCGACGTGCCCGCGCCGGAGGTCCATGGCATGACGTTGCACGGAGGCAATATGTGGTTCTGCTGCGCCGAAACCCGCCGCGTCTGCACCGTCCCGCTGCCTGAGTAGGATCGACATGTTGAAGATCGAGCGACTGCCCGCCAACCCGATCGTCACGCCCCACATGGACGCAAGAATGGGCGAGAACATCAACGGGCCTTCGTTGATCCGCGTCCCTGACTGGCTGCCCGATCCGCTGGGCCGATACTATCTTTACTTCGCCCATCACAAGGGTGACTACATCCGCATGGCGTACTCGGACCATCTAGAGGGTCCGTGGAACACCCACGAGCCCGGTGTCCTGGCCCTTGAGGACGCTTACTGCCTGGACCACGTCGCCTCCCCCGACATCCACATCGATGACGACACCCGTGAGATGCGCATGTACTACCACGGCGTGTTCAGTGGCAGAGAGCAGAGGTCGAAGGTTGCCCTTTCGACAAACGGTCTGGACTTCACGGCTCGTGACGAGGTGCTTGGGAACTCGTACTTCCGGGTGTTTCAGTGGGGCGGCTACTACTATGCGTTGGGAATGCCCGGCGTTTTCTACCGATCGAAGGACGGCCTCACCGACTTCGAGGAGGGGCCAACCCTGTTTTCGAAGAACATGCGACACACCGCGGTCAAAGTGCACGATGGCAAGCTGCACGTCTTCTACTCCAACGTCGGCGACAACCCAGAAGGCATCCTGCTGGCGACCGTCGACCTGACGCCCGACTGGATGAACTGGGAGGAGTCGGAATCGGTCGCTGTGCTCCAACCGGAGACCGATTACGAAGGCACGAACCTGCCGTTGGCGCCGTCCGTCCGAGGTCTTTCGATACCTCCGGTCAGACAACTCCGAGACCCAGGGCTCTTCGAGGAAGATGGGGTCACGTACGTTCTCTACTCGGTGGCGGGAGAACAGGGAATCGGAATAGCAAAACTCGAGGGCGCCTGGTAGCGGACCGCTGGGCCGATCGACCTGGGCTGCACGAATCGCGCTGGGGTTCACGAGAGCGCGCGCTACGGAAAATCCAAGCCTGCGTAGCGACGTAAGAATCGACGCCTTGCCTTGGAGGTAGACCACATGGCTTCCCAACCACCTCACCCCGAGACGATCAACAGGCTGACCGACGATGTCACTTACGCGATGGCCATGCTCGCGGGGATGCAACTCGACATCTTCACTCCGCTCAAGGACGGCGCTCGGACTGCCGAGCAGATTGCTGCATCGCTGGATGTTCAACCGAACAAGCTGAGACCGCTCCTTCGTGCCCTGGCGGCGGCGGGCTTTGTGACCATAGCCGGAGATCGGTTCTCCAATGCTCCTGAAGCCCAACGCTACCTCGTCGACGGAGAACCGGACAGCATGTTGGGGGGCACGAGGCAATTGGCGTATCTTTGGACCGAATTGTTGGGCACGGCCGAGTCCATTCGCACCGGCGTCCCGCAGTCCATGGTCGATTACGCAACTATGTCGGAACAACGATTGCAGGCCGCGTACGACCGAATGTACCCACAATCCGAGGCCGCGGTTCTTAGACTTCTGGAGAAGCACGACTTCTCTGCATACCGTCGATTGGCCGATGTGGGCGGTGGGCACGGCGCCGTGGCGATCACCATGACGGTCGCTTACCCGAATCTCAAGGCGACCGTTATCGACCTTTCGTCGGTGATACCGTTCACTCAGAGATACATCGAAAGAGCGGGCGTCGGGGATAGAGTGGACGTACAGGCGGTGGACGCGTCCTCCGAACCCCTGTCTGGCAGCTTTGATCTGGCGATAATGAGGTCTTTCATCCAAGTCCTGACGACGGACCAGGCGCAGCAGGCTTTGAAGAATATCGCGCAAGTCATCGAGCCCGGCGGCGTCATCTATGTTTGGGGAGCAGGTATTCTGGATGACTCGATGGTCTCTCCACCAGCAGCGGTTCGGTATGGCCTGGCTACCCTCAACCGGTTGGACGGGACTCACGCATCCACCGAAAACGAACACAGAGAGTGGCTGTCAGACGCAGGTTTCGTGGACTTCTCTCGTGAGGTGCTGCCGAACGGCGAAAGCATCATCACGGCGCGAAAACCAGCGTAGTCAGGGATAGACGTGCCGATTGGAGGCAGCGACATGACATCCGAACCACTTCGACCAGAGACGATCACACGGCTCCGCGACGCCGTCTATCCGTCATATGCACTGCTGGCGGCGGTGCAGTTGGGCGTGTTCACCGCCTTGAAGGATGAGGCCATGACGGCCCAACAGATCGCCGAGGCGCTCGAGGTCAACCCTGAGAAGCTCGACATCCTTTTGTGCGCGCTAGTTCCAATTGGCGTTCTAGTGCTTGAACGAGAGAAGTTCTCCAATTCTGCAGAAGCAGCTAGATTTCTGGTCGAAGGACTTCCCAGATATCTCGGCGACGCGTATGAGAACACGGCTTCGGAGCGCTGGACCGCCTTCCTCAAATCAACGGACTCCATCCGTTCCGGCAAAGCACAAGCCAAAGTGGACTACGTGGGAACAACGGATGAAGAACTCGACGCCCACTTTCAAATGTTCTTCGATCAAACGCAGGCCGGAGGTCGGGAACTGGGCGCGCGCTTCGACTTCTCGGACAGGCGGCGACTGCTCGACGTCGCCGGAGGCACAGGCGGCCTGGCCGTGGCGCTCACCGCGGCATATCCGAATCTCAGCGCCACAGTCGTTGACCTGCCATCCGTCACGCCTACCACGCAAAGGTATGTGGATGCGGCAGGCGCTGGCGACAATGTGAAGGTCGTCCCCGCCGACGTGATCGCAGGGCCGCTCGAGGGATCC
>DCWO01000135.1:36101-41005 GCA_002328865.1 Dehalococcoidia bacterium UBA2160
CCTTGATGAATGTCGGCGCCGTCACTGAACCCGGTGGGTCGATCTACCTTACGGACGGCGGCATAGTGGACGATTCCAAGACAACTCCGGCCGGGATAGCTTTGAACAGTCTTTTCTTCGTGAATGCCTTCGATGAAGGTGGGCCCAAGACCGAGAGCGAACGCAGGCGATGGCTGGAGGAAGCGGGGTTCGAAGACGTGCAGCGCCTGCCATTCACCCTGGGCGGCACCATCATGATCGCGCGAAAGTCTGCTTAGCGACGTTCCGCCACCCGTAATCGGGATTTGTGTTGCGTCGTGCACCGAAAAAGCGAACGGGCGACGAGATCATCGACAAGATTCCGGCGCCTGAACATGAGGCACGCAACCTCACGATCCGTGTCGGCGCCTAGCTCTTCTGCAGCGACCCAAGCCGCCGCATGTGCCGAATCGAAATCTAACCTTCGAATTCTGTACAATCTGAGTGCAACCGAACTCGACGACCTCAAATCATCGAGGAGCCAGCAATGGAACGCGACGAAGCATTGAAGATCCTCTCAGAGCACAAGGCCGAGTTTCGAGAGAAGCACGGTGTCAAATCGATCGCCATTTTCGGCTCGACAGCGCGCGACGAAGCTCGTCCCGACAGCGACGTGGACATCCTGGTGGAGTTCGAACCGAACGCCGAAATCGGATTGTTCGAGTTCGTAAGGTTCAAACGCCGTTTGGAACGGACGTTGAATTGCCAGGTGGACCTGACAACTACAGGCGGACTTGTACCTCAATTGCGCGACCGGATTCTTGAGGAAGCCCACTATGCCCGGTAGGGATTGGCGTTTCCGGCTCGACCATATCGTCGAGGCGATTGACTACATCCTTGGCTACACCCAAGGACTCACGTTCGAGCAATTCTGCCAAAACTCGATGGCTGTCCATGCTACGATTCACAACTTCGAAATCGTGGGCGAAGCGGCTCGGAACGTTCCTCAAGCCCTCAAAGACCAACATCCTGAAGTTCCCTGGCAGGACATGATAGACATGCGCAATGTCGTGGCCCACCATTACTTTGGGATCGAGTTAACCATCATCTGGCGGACGATTCAAAACAATTTGCCTCCTCTCGCGATTCAAATCCGCGACATCCTGGATTCGCACGACGACGTGTAGTCGAACCGGAAACACGGCAGGCTACCCAATCTCTCGGAGCAAACCATGACTTTTGACAACATAGACCTGTTCCCCGTTACCGCCGATATCAACGCCGACGACCGGCTGACGTTGGGCGGCTGTGACGCGACCGCGCTGGTCGCCGAGTTCGGTTCGCCGCTGCTGGTCTTCGATGAGGAGAGCATTCGGAACATGTGCCGCCAATTCGCCGACGAGTTCTCGGCTCGATACAGCGACACGAAGGTGGTCTACGCGTCCAAGGCCTTCATCAACGCGGCCATCGCGAAGCTGGTGGCCGAGGAAGATTTGGGGCTGGATGTCGTTTCGGGCGGTGAACTCGCCGTCGCAAAGGCCGCCGACGTGCCATTGGACGGGGTTTACTTCCACGGCAACAACAAAACGCCTGACGAGTTGGCCTTCGCCGTCGACTCCGGCATCGGACGCATCGTCATCGACAGCTTCTACGAGTTGCAGGCGCTGAACGACATCGCCCGAGACCGGGGCGTGACGCAGGATGTGATGGTCCGCCTCTCGCCCAACGTCGATCCTCACACCCACGCCCACACTACTACCGGCACGCTCGACTCCAAGTTCGGCTTCGCCATCGAGACCGGCGACGCTGCGAACGCCATCCGCCAGACGCTGGCCGCGTCGAACCTTGACCTGGTCGGCGTCCACTTCCACCTGGGCTCGCCGATCTTTGAGCTGGAACCGTACTCGATAGCCATCGACACGGTGCTGACATTCATCGCGCCGTTCAAGGACGAAGGCTTGAATCTGCGCGAGTTCAGTCCCGGCGGAGGTTTCGCCATCGGGTACGTCCGCGAAGAGCCGCCGCCCCGCATCGCCGACTACGCGGAGGTGATCGTCAATGCGGTCAAAGCGCGGTGCTCAGACCTGGGTCTCGGCCAGCCGCGCCTCATCATCGAGCCAGGCCGGTCCATCGTCGGTCGGTCGGGAGTTGCCTTGTACACAGTCGGCGCGATCAAAGACATCCCCTCGGTGAGGAAATACGTGTCGTTGGACGGCGGCATGGGCGACAACATCCGGCCCGTCCTCTACGGCTCGCGGTACGAAGCCGTCGTCGCCAACCGAATGTCGGACCCGCCGCAGGAAGTCGTCACGCTCGCGGGGAAGTACTGCGAGTCGGGCGACGTGCTCATCCACGATATCGAGCTGCCCGTCCTCGAGACTGGGGACATCATCGCTATACCGGCATCAGGCGCCTACGTGCCATCGATGGCCAGCAACTACAACTTGAACCCGCGACCTGCCATCGTGATGGTCAGCGACGGCTCGGCCAGACTCATCCGTCGTCGCGAGAGCTACGCCGACCTGATGGCCATGGATGTGATGTAATCCGCCTACAACTGCATCTCGCCGAAATCCGGCGATACGATCAGCTTCGGTTCGGTCTGCGCCTGGACCTCGGCGGGGTTCCAGCCGGGAGCGGCCTCGGTCAACACCAACCCGTCTGCGGTGACCTCGATGACGGCGATGTCCGTGACGATGGTGTCGACGCACGTGACTCCCGTCAGCGGGAATGAGCACTCTCGGACGATTTTCGCGTTGCCGTCCCTGTCGGTGTGGTCCATCGCAACGATGATGCGTCGAGCTCCCGCCGCCAGGTCCATCGCGCCGCCCACGTTGCCGACGCCGCGCTGAGGCAGCATCCAGTTGGCCAGGTCGCCGCGCTCCGAAACCTGAAACGCTCCCAACACCGCGACGTCGATATGGCCGCCGCGGATCATCGCGAAACCTTCCGCCGAGTTGAAGAACGACATGCCCGGATGCATCGCGAGGAACTGCCCCCCGGCGTTGATCAGGTCGATGTCCTCCTGGCCCGGCTCGGCCATTGGACCGTACCCCAGCACACCGCTCTCGGAGTGGTAAACCACCGTCTGGCCTTCAGGCACGAACTGAGAGCACAGCGTCGGTATGCCGATGCCAAGGTTGACCACGTCGCCGTCACGCAGCTCACGGGCCACGCGCATGGCAATCGCTTCACGTCCGAGTCGCACTTTCTCCATCATTCGCCTCTCAGGTTATTTGCACGATCCGGTCGACGTAGATGCCCGGAGTGTGAACGCCGCCCGGGTCCAGATCGCCGGGCTGCACGATCGCATCCACCTCGAGGATCGTAACGGCCGCGGCGGTCGCCATGACCGCGTTGAAGTTCCGTGACGTGCCTCGGTACACCGTGTTCCCTATGGTGTCGGAACGGTGCGCGCGCAGCAGTGCGAAGTCGGCCTTCAGCCCGAGCTCCATGATGTGCTCCCTGCCGTCGAACACCCGGGTCTCCTTGCCGTCGGCGATAAGCGTCCCCGCGCCGGTGGGCGTGTAGAACGCCGCGATGCCCGCCCCGCCAGCCCGTATGCGCTCAGCCAGCGTCCCCTGGGGTACGACCTCGAGCTCGACCTCGCCACGCTGGTATGCCTTCTCGAACGCGGTCGGATTCGACGGCGACGGCGACACCGGAAACGAGGCGACGACCTTCTTCACCTGGTTGTTCTCGACCAGCACCCCGATGTCCGTCGGACGGCTGCCGGGTATCGTACCGAATCCCATCACGCTCGCCAGACCGGCCGTGTTGCTGATAATCGTGAGGTCTCGAGCGCCGCGGTCTCGTAAGGCGCGAATCAGATTCTGCGGTGTGCCTCCGGGCCCGGCGAACCCGTCGATCATCAACACCGCGCCGTCGGGGATGTCGGCTACGGCGCCTTCGAAGTTCGCGACTGATTTGTCCAAGAGTGTGAGACTCCTTCGGAGATATGAGCTGGCCGCGTCCGCACGCATTATCGCCAATCGGCGCCACATGCGGCAAGCCTGCACAGAGCGCCCTCGGGATGGAGATTGACCCGAACAAGGCGCGTTGATAAACTCGCGCACATCAACCGCAAGTTCACGGTTGTCCAGCGGCCGCGGCGCCATACGGCGGCAAGGCGGTCGGCCAGCACGGTCTGGGCCGGTCTCAACCTCGGTTGCGCATTGCCGAAGAAGAGGACGAAGGGGAAGGGAGCGATTCATTGTTCACTCTGGCGGAATTCCAGGAGTTGGTCGTACAACAAGAGATCGAGCACCTCGAGGTGTTCACTGGATTCGAGACGGAAAACCGATACTCGATTATGACCCCAGAGGGCGAGCCGCTCCTGTTCGCCTGGGAAGAATCCGGTGTGCTCGGGCGCCAGTTCCTAAGCTCCCACCGAGCCCTCGAGATCCACGTAGTGGACGGCGATGGCCAACTCGTCATGACTGCCGGGCGCGACTTCTACTGGTTCCTGTCCCAGCTCTGGATCGCGGACGGGGAAGAGAGCCCGCTAGGCAGCCTGAGCAGGCACTTCAAGATGCTAGGCCGGTTCTTCACGTTGAACGATCCGTCCGGAAACACGCTTCTGGACCTGAAAGGATCGTTGTTCCGCCCCAATACGTTCATCTTCGAACGGGAGGGCGCCGAAGTGGCCCGCATCACGAAGCAGTGGGGCGGAATCGGACGCGAACTCGCCACGGACGCCGACACCTTCGTCATCCAGAAGAACACCGACGAGATCGACGAGGACATGTCCCTGCTCATCCTCGCGTGCGCCTTCGCCATCGACCTCGAGTTCTTCGAGTCGAAAGGCAGCCACTGAGTCGCCCTGATCACACTCCAATTCTTGCAATGCCCGATGACTCGTGGAGCCGCATCTGATGCCATGTTCAAACTGTGGCAAGGAGAACCCGTCACAGGCCCGATTCTGCATGTTCTGCGCCAACCCGTGT
>DCWO01000128.1:0-6198 GCA_002328865.1 Dehalococcoidia bacterium UBA2160
CAACATGACACGCCGAAACGGGTACACCTTCTGGATCGCCGCCAACCAGCCCGCGTATGTTCCGCCAGACCGGTAACCATCAGCGATCTGCTCGTCGCCGATATCCGCACCCTTGAATGCGATCCAATCCTCGCGCCAGTCTTCGGGCGACAATGAATCGACGTCGACGTCCGCCGCTTGAGATCCGTCCGGTCTTTGCAAGGTACGGCCCCACAGGAAACCTTTGTCTCCGTGACTGCCCTGCCAGCTTAGGTGACTTGAGACGTGCGCCTTGGGGATGTTGAGGATGTTCCACGCCTCGTACACAGCCAGGTACTCCACGACCGGTTTCGCGGATTCTGACGTAATCGGCATGCCCGATGATGCTAGGCTTACTATTGAGCGTTTGTCAGCTACTACGACGCGGTCGACAGTCTGTTCCTGCCACTGCCCATCTCGGACCCAGGTCACCCGGACTGACTCTGAACCGTCGTCGACGTCCTTCAGACGGCCATTGATCAACACAGGAGACGGGGCCACGGGAATCCAAAACTTGCTGCCAACGTTGCCGGACGGGTCCGTGAGCCGCCCAAGACCCTGTTCGCCGTGCAATCCCCAACCTTGAGGAACTACAGACTGGTCGGAGACGGGGGCGTCGGGCAAGACCGCTTTGACGAACACTGCCTGGGGCGGCTCCCCAGGATCAACCAGTCTCAGTTTGCCCTGCTTCCGACTTCGGTCTGCCACCGACCTCGTGAGCGCTCCTATTTCGCGGACCTTAGCCCCGGCTGTCCTGGCCTTGAGGGCCATCGCTTCGTAAGTTGATCGATCTACGACGTAGAGCGTCGTCAACAGTGAATGGCGTTCTTCGAGCGTTAGTGCGCTTTGGATCACCTCCGAGGATTTGGTCGGGCTGGACTCAAGTTCGGATATGAGAGTGTCAGCCATCTGGCGGGCTTTGTCGATTTGAGAAAGGGTGTCTGCGGGTTGCGAGTTTGGTGCGGGTCGGATCGGTGGTTGGTTGCTTGTTTCATTCAGATCATGATAAGTTGAATCCACATCTGCCTCCTGATTCTTCGCGTGTGAGGGATTGGGCGCAAAGGGGGGCTGGTCTCGGGGCCAGCCCCCTACGGTTTCTCGGATGAACATCTAGCCGGGACGCGGGCAAACCGGCGCTCCCGGACAGGCTGAATCGCGGTCAGGGTGGTTCTTCGTCCAAATACCGCTGGAGCACCTTCCGACTGACGACCAACCGCGTACCGAACCTCCTGACCCCAGGCAACTTGCCTGTCCGGGCAAGGTGATACGCTAGCTGGCGCCCAATTCCGCACATGTGTGCTGCCTGCTCTACCGTAAGGGTCTCCGTTTCAACAAAGCCGGGCCGTGGTTTTGTGTCTTGGCTCAAGGATGCCTCCTATTCTGCTTTCTGGTACGTGGAGTGCCGAGTTATAACTGCCTGTAGTTCATGATATCATTCGCATAAGGACATAAACGAGACTCAAAAGTACATTTATATCGAATCGAGGGAATTGAATGGGACGGCCCAGAACCGAGGACCAGTATCGCGCCGCGTTTCGATTGTTCCTCGAAACCGAACCTACATTGGGACCGACCGCGATCTGGCGAAGATTGGCTGAAGATTTTGAAAAAACAGACCTCGTCGCTCTGAGGACCGTAAAGGCGTGGATGAAGGAATTCCGGGACCGGCGACGACTGGATGGTCCGCTAGATCAACCCCTCAGTTGGCGTTTGATCGAAGATCGTCAGAATGAACTCGTAGACCTGTCATGGGATGCAAGCCCGTTCGTCCTGGGAGCTTGGGCTTGGTACTTGGAAACGCCCTCCATCGAGGACCCGAAGCCGCCTCTGTCGTTTCGGCAGGTCGTGTGGTGGTGGCGCGTGCACTTGGCTGCACCAGATGTCAACGTCGAGGACGCATACTGGCTGGCTCAACGGTATGTGGTCCGAGAGCAGGCTCGAATCTACTTGAGCGACACCGGCGGGACAGAAGATTTGGACACCCAACTGGCCTACAGGCCGTGGAGCGACAGGGGTCTCCACGGTATGTACCATCGCGCTGTGAGGGAAGGCCGGATAAAGCCGATCAATATAGAGAGCGATTGGATGTTTCGCAGTCAGTTGAAGAAGGGTGGGATTAAGAGTCGAGTGCCTGGGTTCAGGTCACATCACCCGGAACTGCTGGAGACCCAACAGCAATTCATGCTCCCTCTCCTTCTGGATGAGGACAGATCTCAGGTCGAAGCCCTTGACGTGATGTTCGACGCCGACTACCTGTCTGAGGATTGGCCAACCGACTCTAAGAAATTCTCGCTCTACCTGGAGGTTTAGCAATGAAAGGCAGCATCAGAGAGAGGGACACAAACGTCTTCCAGATCACCATCGATCTTGGGCGTGATGGAGACGGCAAACGTAAGCGCCTATATGAAACATTTCGCGGGCGGCGGCGTGATGCCCAGCGCCGGGTGCGGGAGTTGTTGACGTCGCTGGATAGAGGCGTGCCCGTCGACACCGGTAAGGAGACAGTGTCGGAGTTCATCCAACGATGGTTAATCGACTATGTAGCCCACACTACGAAACCCCGAACCCGCGAGTTCTACGCGATGATTAACCGGCTGTACATCGACCCGATCATCGGTCAGGTCAACGTTCAGCGACTGACGCCGGGAGATGTCCAGCGGGTGATCGGATCGGTGATCGAGAAAGGGCTCTCCCCTACCACAGCCAGGCGCGTCCATGCCACTCTACATGTGGCACTGGCCTGTGCGATGAAGTGGGGGGTGGTGTTCCGGAACGTCTGCGACGTGATCGACGCTCCCAGAGAAGCCAATCCAGAGATCAACCCTCCTGACAAGCAGACGCTCAAGGAACTACTCTCCCTGGTCATGGTGAAGCCCTACGTGGTAGCGGTCAGGATGCTGGCATATACGGGGATCCGACGCGGCGAGGTGTGCGCCCTCCGGTGGGATCGTCTGGACCTCAACAAGGGCACGATGAGCATCGTTGGTGCTGTCTCGCGCCAGGATGGCAAACTTGTCATCACTGAACCGAAATCCAAGAATTCACGCCGAATGATCCACATGGACGATTCAACGGTCGCGGTGCTCAGACGCCACAGAGCAGAACTGGCTGAGTTTAGGTTGTCGGTAGGGGGTGCGTATGAAGATCATGGCCTGGTCTTCGCGTCCCCGTTCGGTAGACTGCTTGACCCAGACATCCTTACCAAGACATGGCAGCAGGTGTGCCGAGAAGCCGGGGTTAAATACCGCCTTCACGATCTGAGGCATGCTCACGCCACCACGCTTATTGAGGCGGGGACTCACATCAAAACAGTCCAAAACCGACTTGGGCATAGCTCGCCGTCCTTGACCATGCAGGTTTACGCCCACGTCTCTCCGGGGATGGATAAGGAAGCCGCGGAAGCGTACGCCAACGCCATGTCGGAGTAAATGTCGGCAGAATGTCGGCAAGCCACATCACAAATCTGCCCCAGAGGGCTCTTTCGGGGCCGATTTCGTGCCTAAAATCGAGTGACCCGCCCCGGACTTGAACCGGGAACCTACTGATTAAGAGTCAGTTGCTCTGCCAATTGAGCTAGCGGGCCTTGAGGCTGCCTGGACGACGGGTGCGGTCGACCGTCGAGGTCGGAGATCGTCGCCGTATTGATTTTAGTCGTGACGCGATTGGCGCGTCAAGGTGAATCCGAGGCATCGGGCATGTTACGATATCGGCGACGTTGACGCTGTTCCGACCTCATGCTATTCTGCTTTGGCGCAATTTTGCACACATTGTTGATTAATGCCTTTCTGGTCTTTTCGCGAACTCCGGGTTCGCTCCATCCGGTCTATCCCTACCGAGACGCCGCTTTGGTGAGGTGCGTCCGTGGTTAGGTCGCTGCTGGCGTTTCGAATCGTCGTCGTGGCCGCTATCGTGGCGGCGTTCGGTCAGGTCACTCTCGGAGGCGTCGTTCGAGTGACCGAGTCGGGCCTCGGATGCCCGGACTGGCCGCTGTGCCACGGGCAACTGATCCCGCCTGCCGAGGCTGCGACGCTCATCGAGTACTCGCACCGGCTTTCGGCGTCGGCGCTCAGCGTCTTCGTTGTCGCTGTGGCGGTGCTCGCCTGGCTCCATTATCGCGAGAACCGAATGGTCCTTGTTTCCGCCTTGTTGGGGGTCGCACTGGTCGTGGTCGCCGCGGTGCTGGGCGGGATCACGGTGCTGACAGAGCTGGCCTGGTGGGTCATCGTGCTGCATCTTGGGATCGCCGAGGCGCTGATCGCCGTGCTCATCGTCGCCGCGGTAGCTGGCTGGAGCACCAATGACGCGGACAGACGCTCAACGTTCGTCGGGTCGCTGATTCGAGGACAGGCTGCGATCACGGTCTATGCCGCGATCGGCGTGTTCGCGCTGATCTTGTTCGGCGCATACGTGGTCGGCTACGGCGCGGGTCCAGCATGCGGCACCTGGCCGCTGTGTCGAGGGAGTGTGTTTCCCGGTGGTACGGCCGACGCGTTGCAGATGGCGCATCGATTCACGGCCGTCGTGGTGGTCAGTCTGGCGCTCGGGACGATACCAGTGGCCCGAGCTCGACGAAGGACGGATCCGTTGGCGGCGCTGATGGCGTTGCTGTTGCTCGTGACGCTCGCGGCGCAGGTGATACTGGGCGCGATCACGGTGTGGACCGGATTCGAGCCGGAGGCCAAGGCGCTGCATCTGAGCTTCGCAACGTTGATCTGGATTTTCTCGTTCACACTGGTGGCTTTGATATACTTACCGAGGCCCCGCGACACCGTGCCTGAGCCCGCTACGGCCCACGAACGGGCGTAACCAGGAGTTGGATTGGCGACAGATATACTGACCAGCCGGAGCGTGGTCCGCGACTACATCGCGCTGGCCAAGCCCCGAATCGTGGTCCTGCTGGCGTTCACTGCTCTGGGCGGGATGTTCCTGGCGTCCGGCGGCGCTCCGGACCCGATGCTGACGCTCGTCGTGCTGGTCGGCGGCTCGATGGCGGCAGGCGGCGCAAACGCCCTGAACCACATCCTCGACCGCGACATCGACGAGCGGATGGCGCGCACTCGCAACCGCCCGATGGTCCGGGGAGCGGTTGGTGTAGGCGCCGCGGTCTGGTTCGGGATCGCGCTGAACGCCATTGCATTCGCCATGCTCACAGTGTTCGCCAACTCGCTGAGCGCCGTGCTGACCCTCTCAGCCACGCTATTTTATGTGTTCGTGTACACGAAGAGCCTGAAGCGGACGACGACGCAGAACATCGTGATCGGCGGCGCTGCCGGGGCGATACCGCCCGTCGTCGCATGGGCGGCGGTCACAGGCGGAATAGGCATGCCAGCGGTGGTGATGTTCGCCATCGTGTTCCTGTGGACCCCGCCCCACTTCTGGGCGCTGGCTTTGCTGTTGAAGGACGACTACGCGGACGCGGGCGTCCCGATGTTGCCGGTGGTCGCGGGCGTCGAGGCGACGAAGGTGTCGATCCTTCGTTATAGCTGGGTGCTGGTGGCGTCGACGCTGCTGCTCCCCGCGACAGGGGCTGCCGGTCTTGTGTACTTGGTCGGCGCCGCGATCCTCGGCCTGGTCTTCGTGTACTACGCACACCGCTTGATGCGTCTGCCCGACCTGCAGGGCGCCAAGGCGGCGTACCTGTACTCGTTGGCATACCTCGGGCTGCTGTTCTTGCTAATCATCGTCGACAGCGTGGCGCCTGGCCTGTAGGGGCGATGTCTGGCGACGATGCTCTGTCGGCGCTGACGTACTCTGCAGTGCGTGGTTCAAAAACACCCTGGCGATCCCCTCGGTGCGAGCTCGGTTCACCAAGCAGCGAGGGGTTGTCTCGTCGGTCCCGCCCACTCGCCCGCGAAGGCATTCTGGAGATGCCCCAGTCCCCGGCGGGGATTCGCCCCTGCATCCCATTCCGATGCGGTTGAGTACCGCACCATCGACGCGAACATCGCCCCGACATAAGTACCCTTGCTCGGGAACTCTAGCCGCCTGGTCACCAGTCCACCGAGCCGATGGACACGTGTCGCGTTAAGCGAGATCCTTCGCTTGCAGGCTCAGGATGGTGAGTTGCCAGATACCGTGCACCTGCACAATCGCCGTGCGGCGCCTATCGGGAGAACACGTGCGAACCAAATGGGCGACCGGCATCGGGTGGTCTCAAAACCAAGAAGAAGCGGCCCGCTT
>DCWO01000128.1:6521-20368 GCA_002328865.1 Dehalococcoidia bacterium UBA2160
CCGCTTCTGTTAATTCGTAAGTCCTGCGACTTGTCGTCGACGCTGTCGCGAACAGCGCGGTGTGTTTGTCGCTTTTGGCCAGGCCTAAGCGGCGGCTAGTTGCGCCTTCGCTTGCTCGGCTATTTGCGTGAAGACCTCTGGGTCGCGTATCGCCATCTCCGAGAGCACCTTGCGGTTTACGTCGACGCCGGCCAGCTTGAGGCCGTGGATGAGCTGGCTGTAGGTCGTCCCGTTGGCTCGGGCGGCGGCGTTGATGCGAAGGTTCCAGAGTTTCCTCATGTCGCCTTTCCGCTCTTTCCTGTGGGCGTAGGAGTAACGGAGCGCGTGGATCAGCGACTCGTGGGCTCGCCGGAAGTGCAGGTGCCGCACCCCCTGGTGGCCTTTGGTCGCCTTGAGCATCTTCTTGTGCCGGCGCTTCTTGATAACGCCTCGTTTTATCCTGGTCAACGTAGACTCCTCGGTTGTCTGTTCAATTGCAGCTACGTGCGGCGCGCAGTCGAAAATCCGTCCACGACGCTCGGCCATACCATCCTACCAAGGGACGGCCTGCGAACGCCACACCTGCCGATGCCGTCGATTGTCATCAACTGAGTGTATTTCCCCAGGGAACCGCCATGCTGAGCAGAGCGAAGCATCTGACGCCCCACATCCGCATGTCACCGCGGGCGTTAATCGACGAGATTCTTTCCGCCTGAGGCGGACGGGCTGAGAATGGCGAGACATAGTCGCGTCCAATATTTCAGTCTATCGCCAAAGCAGCGATGCAGAGCACACGGTTCGGACAAGGAAACGCCCCCGGCATTTAGCAAGGGGGCGAAATTCACATTGTTCGTCTGAGCGGATATCCTCAGTTCAGCCCGTACGGCAGTGCACGCTTGAGCTGCGGAACGTCCGCTGGGCTGATCGGCAATTTCTTGCTGTACAGCCGTTTCGCGTTTCCGGGCTTCTTTCTGCGGAGGTGGCTCTTGTGGCCTTTCATCCGAACGATCTTGCCTGTTCCTGTGATTCGGAAGCGTCGTTTCGCTCCCTTATGGGTCTTAAGCTTCGGCACGGTCTAGCACCTTTTCGGGCTCAACCTGTTCGGGTTCAGCTTTTTCAGCTTGCACCGGTTCAGGAGCCGCCTTTTCAGTTTCTTTCTCGGTATGTGCAGCAGTTTCGGCAACCGGCGACACGATCATCGACAGGCTACGCCGGCTCTCGAACCGCGGCGGGCTCTCCAGCGTCGCTTTGTCCACCAATTGATCGGCCACGGCCTTTAACAATACCATGCCGACCTCGGGATGTTCGACCTCGCGGCCTCTGAACATGACCGAAACTTTAACTTTCGATCCTTGTCCAAGCAGGCGCAGGACCAATCGAGTCTTGGCTTCGCGGTCGTGCAGTCCGATGCGTGTCTTCATTCGAACTTCACGGAGCTCGTTGGTCACTTTGGATTTTCGCGCTTTCCGGGCTTCGCGTTCCTTGCGGGTCGCCTCGTATTTGAACTTTCCGAAGTCCATGAGACGGCACACGGGCGGGTTCGCCGCCGGGGCAACCTCGACGAGGTCGTACCCCCGCTCTTCGGCGATTCCCAAGGCCTGTCTGGTTGGCATCACGCCCAACTGTTCGCTCTCTTCGTCGACAAGCCTAACTTCAGGCAGACGAATGCGCTCGTTGGCCCGGTATTCTCTCGCTATGCTACACCTCAACCAAGTACTACTGCCCAGGCGCCTTCCTGGGTCGTTACGAATATATCACACACGGCGCGTGCAGGCAATATCAATCACAGAAATATCACCTGACGGCAACCGTGAACGTTCGGAGAGAGGTCGATGAGCGACCGGCCCCTCCCCGGAACGACTAGCCGATTGACGCCTCCGACACGATCCGCACGGTCAGCTCGTCAAGCGGAACGGCGCCGAGGTCCTCGCCGGAGCGCAGCCGGACGCCGACAGCGTCAGCCGCTTCCTCGCGGTCTCCGACGATCAACATGTACGGGATCTTCTGCACCTGGGCCTCTCGAATCTTGAGGTTCATGCGCTGGTTCCGGGTGTCGTTCTCCACCCTGATGCCGGCGTCGGTCAGCGCGGCGGCGACTTTGCCGGCGTACCCGTGGTGGCGGTCGGCAATCGGAACGATGATCGCCTGCACCGGCGCGAGCCACGTTGGGAACGCGCCGCCGAAATGCTCGATCAGCATGCCCATGAACCGTTCGAGCGAACCGAACAGCGCGCGGTGAACCATGTAGGGGCGATGCTCCTGGCCGTCTTCGCCGATGTACGAGATGTCGAATCGACGGGGCAGGTTGAAGTCGAACTGCACGGTGGTGCACTGCCACAGCCTGCCGATGGCGTCCCTGATATGTATGTCGATTTTCGGGCCGTAGAACACTCCGCCGCCCTCGTCAACGACGTAGTCCATGCCTCGTCGATCAAGGGTGTCCCGAAGCGAGCTGGTGGCCAGCTCCCACTCCTCGTCGGAGCCGACCGATTTCTCGGGCCTCGTGGCGAGCATCACCTCGTAATCGTGGAAGTCGAACTTCTCCAACAGATGGAACGTCAGGTCCAGAACGCCGCTGACTTCGTCCGCGATCTGGTCGGGCCGGCAGAAGATGTGCGCGTCGTCCTGGGTGAAACCTCTCACGCGCAGCATACCGTGCAGCGTGCCGCCTCGCTCGTACCGGTACACGGCACCGAGTTCGCCGACGCGCATCGGCAGGTCGCGGTAGCTCCGCAGTCCGGTCTTGTAGTACATCACGTGGAACGGGCAGTTCATCGGCTTCAGGTAGTAATCCTGTCCGTCCAGGTCCATCGGGGCGTACATGCCTTCTTTGTAGTTCTCCAGGTGGCCGCTGGTCTCCCAGAGGCCGGCTCGGCCCACGTGTGGGGTGTTGACGAGATCGTAGCCCCATCGATAGTGCTCGCGCTTCCACAGGTCTTCGAACAGACCTCGGACGCGCGCGCCCTTCGGGTGCCATATGACGAGTCCAGGACCCGTCTCGTCGTGAATCGAGAACAGATCCAGCTCTCGACCCAACACTCGGTGGTCGCGCTTCCTCGCCTCTTCCAGGCGCTCGAGGTACTCGTCCAGCGCTTCCTGCGACTCGAATGCGGTGCCGTAGATCCGCTGAAGCATCTGTCGGTTTTCGTCGCCGCGCCAATAAGCCCCCGCCACGCTCAGCAATTTGAATGCGGGGATGTGGCCGGTCGACTCGACGTGCGGTCCTGCGCACAGGTCTTCGAAATCGCCATGAGTGTACGTCGAGATCGCCTCTTCTTCGGGTATCTCCTCGATTATCTCCACCTTCAAAGGCTCGTCCGAGTGCATGCTGAGGGCGTCGGGCCGCGGGTACTCACGATACTTGAAGGGCAGGCTCTTGGCCATGACTTCCTTCATCTTGCCTTCGATTTTCTCGAGGTCCTCGGTGGTGAAGGCGTCCTCGATCCAGAAATCGTAGTAGAAGCCGTCGTCGGTGGGCGGCCCGATGCCCAGTTTTGCATTCGGGAACATGGTCGTCACCACGTCCGCCATTACGTGGGCGGCGGAGTGGCGAATCCGCTCTCTGAGGCCGGCCAGTTCCGGTTCTATTCGCAGCGTCATTGTTCGGTGCTCCTGTCAGGTTGGCACACGCTCGAAGCGGGGCCTCGGCGTGTGCTGCCAAAGATATGGTTTGCTTGTGGCACAGATTTGGCCCGAAAACACAGAAGCCCCCCGCGCCGAATGGGCCTGGCGCGCGGGAGGCTAGATAGTCAGCAGTGTGGATGAACTTGAGAGTATTACGCGGTTCCCAAGACTGATGCCTTCCTCTTCCGGGTGCTGTTGCCACTGGTAATTCTATCGAGGTATCTGAACCGCGGTCAAGCGGAGTTCAACCGGTTCATTCGAAATGCTTGCGGACAAGACGACCGGACCTGGCCTTACGACGAATCATCGTTTCCGAAGAACCGGGCGAGTTCGTCGCGTTCGAAGCGAGGAAGAGCAGCCTCGCCGTGTCCGGTGAGCATCCGAAGACCGTGGCTCCCGTCCGCGATGCGGCCGATCTCGAAGGCAGGTATGCCCGAGTCACCCAGCGTGGATATCAATGTCGCAACATCCTCGCGCGCCACGGCGGCTAGCAACGATCCGGAAGCGATCAAGCCCAGCGGGTCGAGCCCGAGTGCATCGCAGATGGATTTGGTCTCGGGAAGCACTGGAATCCGGTCTCGGTCGATTTCCAGCCCCACGCCGGCGCCCAGGGCCATCTCCAGTAGACCTCCCACGAGACCGCCTTCCGTAGGGTCATGCATGGCGTGGACCGACACTGCGTCGACGGCGATGGACGCGTCTCGCACAACACTGATCCCCGGTGAGAACAGGAATTCCGCGGCGCGGTCGATCACGTCCGCGGCGACACCGTTCGCGGCCAGTTCGTTCGACGCCTCCCGCGCCAGGATAGCCGTGCCCTCGACGGCGATCCCCTTCGTGATGACGATCGAGTCGCCGGGCCTGGCTCCTGAAGTCAGCACCACTCGGTCTTTGTCCACTTCGCCAAGCATTGCCCCGACGGCCAACGGTCGATCGATGCCGTAGGTGATCTCGGTGTGCCCGCCGATCAACGTGATGCCCAGTTCTTTGCAGGCGCTCGTCAACTGGCTGAACACCTCGCGAACCTGCTCGGCTTCCGTCCCTTCCGGCATCATCGCGGTGGCCATCAGCCAGCGCGGCGTCGCGCCCATGACCGCCAGGTCGTTCGCGTTGATCTGCACCACGTACCATCCGATCAGGTCAGTGGCGAACGTGATCGGGTCGGTTTTGGCGACAAGATACCGGTCGCCGAAGTCGATCAGGGCCGCGTCCTCGCCCGTCTTCGGGCCGAGGACCACACGAGGGTCGTTGATCTTGATGCCGTCGAGCAGATCGGTCAACAACTCGACAGGCAGCTTTCCGGCTTTCATGTTTCACTCGTGTGTTGCTGGGTTGCCTGGGTCTCTGAATCCGCCTGGCATGGAGGCGGTCGACTCGTGCGGTAGGCCTGACAGGTCGGAGGCGCAATGCTATCATACTCGCGCCATGATAAAAGCGATATTCTTCGACCTCTACGGGACCCTCGCGGGCTTCCAGCCATCGCGATACGAGATACAGTCGGCGGCCTGCGCACAGTTCGGGCTCACGGTGACGCCGGAGGGCATTCTGCGGGGCTACGGCGCCGCGGACGTGCTGATGGCCGAACAGAACGCCGTCAAGCCGATCCGCGAGCTCGAACGGCAGGAGCGCATCGACTTCTTCTCGGAGTACGAACGCCGCGTGCTGGCAGGCTCAGGCGTCGAAGTCACTCCCGAGCGGGCGCACGAGATATGGCTGCGCATTCGCGAGATGCCCTACGAGATGCACCGGTTCGACGACGTGCTGGCGACGTTGGACATCCTGAGACAACAGGGCTTGTCGTTGGGATTGATTTCGAACCTGGATGTCGGCGCAGACGAGATCATGGAGAACATGGGGTTGACCCAGTACCTGGATTTCGCCGTGACCTCGCGCGATGTCGGCTCGACGAAGCCGCACCCGCCCATATTTCAAGCTGCTCTGAGCCGATCGGGCGCGGCGCCGGGCGAAGCCATCCACGTCGGCGACCAGATCACGTCCGACATCGAAGGCGCGAAAGGCGTCGGCATCAATCCGGTGCTACTCGACCGCGACGGCAACCACGTCGGCGTCACGATGTGTCCGCGGATCGAGACGATGATGGAGCTGCCGGGGTTGTTGTCGGAGTACGCGTAGAGCAGACCGGCCTCTATCTCAATTTAGCTGCCCGCCGCCACACCGAGCAACTGGTTGGCCATCTGCTCTCGGAATTCTGCGAAGCTCCGCACGGTTTCCATCAGAGGTTCTTCCCAGCCTTCTTCGAGCTGGCCCAGGTCCAGGCGGATCTGCTCGTTGCCCACTTCTGCGGCTCGGTCCAAGCGACGCTGGAGCGCGCGTCTTGCGCCGCCCACCTGGTCGGTTAGCCGCAGAACGATGCGTCCACTTTCGCGAGTGATGGACTCCACTCCGGCAGAGGAGGCGATGAGTTTCAACCGCATCACGTACAGGAGATTGCGAGCCTGCCACGGCAGCGGTCCGAATCGGTCCCGAAGCTCGTCTTCGATCTCGCTGATCTTCTCCATGCTTTCTTGCTTGATGAGCCGCTGATACAGGCCCAATCGGGACGGCAGGTCGGGGATGTACTCTGCCGGGAGGCTGGCCGGGATGCCGAGGTCGACGCTTACCCCAGGCTCGGGCGCCAGGCTGTCCACCGTTGGGAGCTCGATTCCGTCGATGTCGCCGTCGACAAAAGCCGGCGTCTCGCCGACGAGTGCCTCGCCGGTCTCGTGCCTGGCGCGGAGCTCTTCCACGGCGCTCGACAGCAGCTTCGTGTAGAGATCGAAACCGACGGCGTGGATATGTCCGCTTTGCTCGGCGCCTAGGATGTTTCCTGCCCCGCGAATCTCGAGGTCTTTCATAGCGATGCGGAAGCCGGCTCCCAACTCGGTCGCCGCAAGCATGGCCCGAAGTCTGCGTTCGGCGGTCTCCGTGAGCGAGCGTGTCTTGGGGACTAGCATGTACGAGTAGGCCCGTCGAACGCTGCGCCCTACCCTGCCTCTGAGTTGATAGAGCTGGGCGAGTCCGAACGTGTCGGCCCGGTTGACGATCAGGGTGTTGACGTTGGGGATGTCGAGACCGGATTCGATTATCGTCGTGCACACGAGGACGTCGAACTTGCCCTCGGCGAAGTCGGCCATGGCACCCTCGAGCTCGCGTTCGCTCATCTGTCCATGGGCTATGCCGACCTCGGCTTCAGGGACGATCCGCTTTATGTAGTCGCCCATGTAGCTGATGTTGTACACACGGTTGTGCAGGAAATACACCTGTCCCTGACGGTCCAGCTCCCGCAGTATCGCCTCGCGAATCAGCTCGTCACTGAATTCCGACACGTAGGTCTTGATCGGCAGGCGCTCCTCGGGCGGGGTTTCCATGGTGCTCATGTCCCGAACACCGGCCAAAGACATGTGCAGGGTGCGCGGTATAGGCGTCGCGGTCAGCGTCAGAACATCGACTTCCCGGCGCATCTGTTTCAGGCGTTCCTTGTGTGCGACGCCGAAGCGTTGCTCTTCGTCGACGATGACCAGTCCCAGGTCCTTAAAATGCACGTCTCGCTGAATGATCCGGTGGGTGCCGATGCAAATGTCGATCTTCCCGTCGGCCAGAGCTTCGACGATGTCTCGTTGTTCCTTTGATGTTCGGAACCGGCTTAGCACGTCGATGACCGGTGGATAGGCGCTCATGCGTTGAGAGAACGTAACGTAGTGCTGCTGCGCCAGGACTGTCGTCGGAACGAGCACCGCAACTTGTTTGCCGTCCATCACCGCCTTGAACGCCGCTCGCAGGGCGATCTCGGTCTTGCCGTAGCCGACGTCGCCGCACACCAGGCGGTCCATCGGCTTCTCCAGCTCCATGTCGTCTTTGACCTCGGACAGCGTCGCGACCTGGTCCGGCGTCTCCTCGAAGGGGAACGACTCTTCGAGTTCCGCCTGCCACGGGGTGTCAGGTCCGTGAGCGTGGCCCTTCTCCAACTCGCGCGCGGCGTACAGGGCGAGAAGCTCAGAGGCCATCTGGCGCGTGGAGCGCTCGGCCCGTGCCTTGGCTCGCGACCACTCTTGCGTCCCCAATCTTGTCAGGTGCGGGGGATGGTCGCTGGGGGCGACGTAGTGGGTCACCCTGTCCAGGTGCTCCATGGGCACGTAGAGCCGGTCGCTCTGCGCGTATTGCAGTATCAGGTATTCGGCGCCCTCGGACTCTTCGTCCGTCGGTCTGCCGGTGCCGACAAATTTGCCGATGCCGTGTTCCACGTGAACGACGAAATCGCCAGGCGATATTTCCGACAGGAACGCATCCCATCTGACGCCGGGCCTACGCGCCGTGCGTCTCTGTTTCGCGATGCCGAATATTTCGGTGTCCCCGAGCACGATCAATCCGCCACCCGGAGTGGTCATCGCGAAACCGTCTCCGAAACTGGCGCCCTCGGCCTGGAGCACGGTGAGCTTGCCCGCCTCAGGCGTCTTCGTGAGTGCGCCTGGCAGACTCGCATCCGCCCCGTAGTCGGCTAGAATCTCGCCCAGCCGCTTTGAATGGGCCGTGATCGCAACCACGGTCTGACCTCCGGTGGTCAGGTCCGTCGCTTCCTCGACGAAGCTGTCGAGTTTGCCCAGGAACGTCGGGGCGGAGCCGAACGGGAGTGCGTGGACCTGCTGGTAAGTCAGGTCGTCGACACCCCACTGGGTCACTTCCATTCGCTTCGACACGGTCTCGGTCTGAGTCTCCAGGTCGGACCATGGGACGTGGAACGACGGGAAGTTGTACGGCAGCTCGCCGCGGTCTTCTTTGACGGTTCGGAGCTCGTGGATTCGCTCTTCCGTGTCCCAGGCGGTCCCAGCGACGTCGGGCGGGCGTAAGATGACCACCAGCCCGTCACGCGGAAAGTAATCGAGCAATGTGCCGTGGTTGAAGAAGCCCGCGTACAGGTTCAAGTCATCGACTTCGTGGCCCTCTAATAGTTGGCTGAACTCCTCTCGGATCCGATTCTGCTGCTGTTCCGTGCAGTTCGAAACGTCGATCCGTGAAATCTCCGACTCTAGTTGGTCTCGATCGGTCATTGCGGGCAACGTCTCGTGGGCGGGGATGACCTCGATCGAGTCCACCATGTCGGTCGATCTTTGATTCGACGGGTCGAACATTCGGATGCTGTCGATCTCGTTGCCCCAGAGCTCGATGCGGGCGGGCAACGACGCGCCGACTGGAAAGATGTCGATGATCCCCCCTCGGCGGCTCACCACGCCGGGACCGTACACCGATGACTCGAACCGGTAGCCCATCCTTCGCCACAGATTCAACAAGTCTTCGAGGTCCACTTCGTCGTTTACTTTCAGCGCGTGCACGTTCGACTCGAAGCTGTATCGGGCCAAGGTGCGCTGGGCGACCGCGACCGAGGACGCCACCAGCATCGGCGATCCAACGCCGGTCGTGAGCGCGTGCAGGGCCCGGAGCCTCTGCTGCGCGGTGTCGATTTCCGTCACGACCCGCTCGAATGGCAGGGTCTCGGTCTCCGGGAAATGAAGGACCGAATCGTCGTTGCCAGACCATGCCGTCAGGCTCTCATGAAGTCGCCGGGCTTCCTCCGGTTTCGGCGCGATCACGAGGACTGGAACGCCCAAGTCGCGCCAAAGTGTCGTCAGCAAGAACGGAGTTGCCTCGGGCAACGCCTGAACAGTTGCCGACGCCGAGGTCTTCTGCAACGTATCGCTCAGCAGTTTGTACTGAGGGGTTGGTTCAAGAAAAGCCGATAGCGAACTGAGGTCCATGTGCGATGCCGTCCCGTAAAACCGAAATCTGCTGATGCCGTCCCGATGGCCCGAAACGCCTAAACGGCCAGCACCCGAAGCCGTGGGTTGTCGCGACTCGCGGTCTGGCCTCCGTCAATTGTATCACCACGCGAACGACGGACGCGCAGCTATGATGCCCCCATTGCGTCCAGTTCGTCGTCGCCTATGCCGAAATGGTGTGCGACCTCATGCACGACGGTGTCGCGAACCTCTTTGACCACGTCTTCCTCGCTGGGACACACGCTCTCGATAGTGGTCTGGAACAAGGTGATCTTGTCTGGGAGAACGAGGTTATAGTCGTAGCGGTCAGGCAGCGGAATGCCCTCGTACAACCCCAACAGGAGTTCATCATCATCGAGGTCGGAGCCGATGAGTTGGTCGCGCGACGCGACTTCCTCCACGACGACGTCCACGTTGTCCATGCACGAAAGGATATCGTCCGGCAAATCGTCGAGGGCCTCGCGTACAAGCCGTTCAAACTGTGCTCTTTCCATAGCTCAAAGAGTGTACCAGAACTGACGGCGCCGCTTGCAAGGCAAATATCACCCTTGACCGGACGTTGCGGTTGAAATATGGTTGCGTCGGACTCGTCGCCGCACCGCCAGACGAAGCTCTGAAATGATGAGGATTCTCCGCATTATTGAGCTCGCGACTGGCAGTCAATCCGGCCCATTTACATTTCCAGGAGGCAGCTTTGAAAGTCACAGCCATCAAGAGCTATTCAGTCCAGGCGGGCGACGGTCGTCCCTACTTCATCGTGAAGGTGGAGACGGATGAGGGGATATACGGCCTCGGTGAAATCGGCATCCGCAACTGGGGCGGCGCCATCACCGAAGCCATCAACCACCTGTCTGAGGTCGTAATCGGCGAAGACCCGTGGAGCACCGAGCGCCTCTGGCAGCACATGTTCCGAGGCGGTTTCTTCCCCGCGGACAAGGTTTACTGCTGCGCCATCAGCGCCATCGACATCGCTCTGTGGGACATCAAGGGCAAGTCAGTTGGCATGCCCGTGTACAAGCTACTGGGCGGACCGGTCCGCGACAAGGTCGTCTGCTACCCGCACACACAGGGTCACACAACGCAGGAGCTCGTGAACAACTGTGTCGAACACGTCGAAGCAGGCTGGAAGTTCGTTCGATGGGGACAACCCGAAACCGGCGGCGTGTTCGAGTACCAGGGCATGGACGGACGGCTTGAGCCCGTCGAGTCGATCCGCATCGCCGAAGAACAGATGGCCGCCGTGCGCGAGGCCGTAGGTCCAGATATCCAGATATGCTTCGATGTCCACACCAGGCTCGACACGGCCCATGTCGTCACCATGTGCCGTGCTCTGGAGCAGTTCAACCCATTCTTCATCGAAGACCCGTTGAGGTCGGAGAACCCGGCCAGCTACCGAACCTTGGCCCGCCACGTCTCGTTGCCCATCGCGGCCGGTGAGCAGTGGGCGACCAAGTGGCCCTTTCGTGAGGTGATCGAGGAGGAGCTGATCAACTACGCCCGGATCGATCTTTGCATCGTCGGAGGTTTGACCGAGGCGCTCAAGATCACACATTGGGCGGAGACTCACTACATCGACATCGTGCCCCACAACCCGCTCGGACCGGTCAGCGCCGCGGCGTGCGTCAACCTGTGCATGGCCTCGACGAATGTCGGCGTGCAGGAGATGCCAAAACGACCCGGAACGTTCGCGACCGACCTTTTCCCGGTGCAGATCGAGTGGGAGGACGGCTATGCCTGGACGCCCGCCGACCGACCCGGCCTCGGCGTCGACTTCGACGAGGCGGTGGCCCAAGCGAATCCGGCGCCGCTGACGGGATGGACCCCGCTGCTGCGCCGCAACGACGGCGCATTGACGAACTGGTAGCCTGCCACAGACAGGGTCTATTTGGGCATGGCTATCGGAACGAGCAGTTCCAGTCGAGGCTGATGGGGCAGCACTATTAGTCGTACGACAGCACGCGAACGCCGTCGTCGTCGGCTATCAGGAGCACGCTTGTCCCTTGGGCTTCGGCCACCTGGCGCGCCAGGTCGGTGAAGTCGATCGCGGCCGGCTGTAGCGTTGACGCGTCGAGGTCTGCCCAGGCCAACGTTCGGATAGCGTAACCCAGCGCGTCTTCGAGTACGCGAACGAATTCGCTGGCGTTGCCAGCGGCGAGCAGCGCGACCTGCTTCGTTTCCTGCACTGCGACGTATGCTGCCTCCGGGGCGGCGTCGCGGTCGGTGCGGTAGATTGACCAGAAATACGGCAAGAAGGCGCCGGCGGTCACAGCGACGCCGATGGCGGGACGGATGTCCCGGACGGTCTCGATGGAGAGACTGGCGTCCAGCGCGTCTCGCAGAAATACGAAGATGGTTCCGCTCAGGCTGCCGACTGCCGCCAACACGCCCGCGCCGAGCGCCGTGAACAAGAACGTGCGCCGCGAGAGGGCTGTCCGCTCTCCGGGTGTGCCGGAATCGACGCGGCTCTGCGCGTCGCGCAAGTAGTAGACCAGCAGCGGGGCGCCTATGAGGCCGAGAGTGAGCACCAGGGCTATCGGCTCTTTCCAGAGGTCTTCGCCTGAAACGAGTATCCTCGTGCGTTCGGTCAACAGGGCCAACGCCGTGTTGACCAGCGTGAACGATGCAAAGGTCAACGTGCCCAATCCCAATGCGGACACCAGGTAGATGTACGCGCGTCTGGAGCCGGTTGACTGCCCGCCGCTGGAGGCGACTTCGGCTCGGACCGCCCACCAGTGATACGCCCAGAGCGCCGCGCCGATGGCCAAAGTCGCCAGGGCTGACGGCAGTATCTCGAAGTGCGCGACGGCGGGATCGGCCTCCGGCGCCCTTAGCGCCCACTCCAAGGCGCGATTTACTATGATTCCGGCGCCCACCAACGCGGTAATGGCCCCGCCGAGGATCGTGTATCCGTACAGGTAAGCCATTCGCAAAGATGAGCCGCGATCTCCGGCGACGAACCTGAGCCAGTGGAGCGCCCACAAGCCTCCGCCCGCGATGCCGACGGCCAGCGCCTCACGGAGCGCGGGCCGCCATAGTCCGGTGTCGGCTGGCAGCAGCACTGGAACCGAGAACGCGGCCACGTAGCCTTCCACCAGAATCACGTGGACGAAACGGGCCAAGCCGAACGCCAGCATCGACACGCTCACCAGCGACGCCAGGTAGAGATACAGACGGCGCACGGCGAGGGTTTCTGGCGAGTCTTGGCCCTCCTCTCGTTCCAGCGTCCAGTGCCACGCCCAAACGGCCGACGCGACGACAAGGGCCGACCAGGCGAACCCGGCGAAGTCCCGAGCATCGAAGATCCACAGAAGAGCGCCTACGAGCCCGCTTGCGACCAATACAAAGCAGACGGCGAGCACCAAGTAGAGGTACAGCTTGCGCAACACCGACAGCCGCTCGACGGGCAACTCCGCGACGTATCGTTGAATCGCCCGCCAATGGAACGCCCACAGCGGCGCTCCCACGATGACCAGGGCCAGACCCCAGGCGAGTCTGGTGGTCGTCGTCTCAACGACGTCAGATATGACGATTCGCTCCAGCAGGTCTGCACCCACCAGGATCACGCCGTTCACCGCCATCATCAGCGTCACGAACGTGACTGTGTAGAAATAGATGCGTTTGACGGTCCCGATTCCCGGGTCATTCCGCTTTTTGCGATTGCGCATTGTGAGGCCCGCATAGATCGCATAGGCGATGCCGGCCACGGCGACGATGAGCACAATCAGCGGGATCAGTTCCTGGAATCGCATCTTATGGCTCCGGTTCTACGGTTCGCTTGCTTCAGGCGGTCGGTGTAGGAACAGGGGTTGGCGTAGGGGTTGGGCTCGGAACGGGAATCTCGCGCACCGGTGACTCAGGCTTGTACGATCCACAGTTGTACAGCGGCCATGGAAACTCGCTGAACCGCCAGTCGCCGTTTTCGGATTTCAGGGCGTATCGCTGCTCGTGTGAAGACTCCGAGCTCCCGAACGGGCCGTCGGACCGGAACTCGGTGATCCTTAAGGTCACGAATGTCGATTCGCCGATCCTGTGCGTCTCCTCGAGGGTGACGCGGTTGTTTTCGAAACGGTCGTCGTAGGCGAAACGTGCGGTAAACATCTGCTCGGGACCGCAATCCACTTGAAGGTTTGACGCCAGCATGCCGTAAGCGCTTTCATATTCGCTCTGTCCCATGGCTTTCAGGAATTGCTGAATCGTTGCTTCCGGAGTGCCGGGCTCGAAATCGGTCTCGCGCTCCGTCAGCGCAACGACAACGCTGACCAACAACAGGACGCCCAGCGCTGAAGCCGCTCCGATCATCCAGACCTTTCCCATTGCCGGTCATCCTCTCACATGTCACCGAAGAGCGGTCCCGGATTCGGACCGCTCGCCCAAGTATGCCAGAGCGCCCTGGGTGCGTGTAGGTGCTTTCGGACCATCTTCCGGTGGTAGAGGATTGAGCCTGGATTTCGATGTTGTTGTCCAGCGAAAATG
>DCWO01000175.1 GCA_002328865.1 Dehalococcoidia bacterium UBA2160
TGGGTCCACCTCAATGGCGCCTGTGGTTTCTACGGCTTTTACGGCGAAGTCATCCCTGTCGCGCCACTTTTTGGTGAAAAAGAACAGTAGATGAACAACGAGAGCAGCCAACAGGGCTCCCAACAACAAATAGATCATTTCGGTGGCGTTGTCGATAGGCGTCGGAGATACCTCTAGACCAATTACCACCCCGCCAGCGATGCCGACAAGCAAGCTCACAAAAAGCCAGGGGGTATACATGCAGGCAAAAGCTACTGTGGCTATGGCAGAAACAAGCAGAATCAAAGCACACGCTAGGGCAAGAACCTCGTAAGTCCCCGTCGTTCCGTCATCCGCGTCCACGAGGAATACTATCAAGGCAAGCATGCCAAGGCCGAGGGTCACACTCGCGAACGAGATCATGAGTTCAGAATCGCCGGTCGGTTTGACCCGCTTAGTACATTGCACCTGGCTTATGTGATTCATCTATTGCTTCGCGACCCAACCACGGATTGATCCACCCGGTAAATGAACTCCCGCCTTCCGTTCGAGAATTGCTGGGTGTCATCGGAATTCCGAATCTTGTGCGCGGCGCCCGTCATTGCCAAACGCGGCGTCTCTGAACTCGAACAGCGCGGGTACGCCGTCTTGCCTCAATCCTTCACCGTGTCAAGGACGAGTTACGGCCCGATTCGGTTCCGCGTCCTCTCCGTAACGTCGCCCCACGGGTATTGACAGGAAACGACTGGAACGTCTCGTGCACCAGGATCTGGCCTGCCGGCCTCTCGCTAACATGGGTCATGTACGGGTGGTGGGGTCTTGGCGAGTGCAGCTTGATACGCGACAGTGACGCGGCCGATCTCGGCTTCGTCCACGCCGACTTCGCCTGCCCCTGTGGACCGGAGCAGATCGAACACGTCCCAGCCCACAGCGTCGTTTGGCATGTTTTCGTACCGAGGAACCATGTGGCAATGGAAGTGTGGGAAGCTTTCGTTCATCGTGGCCGTGTAGATTCGAAGGGAGCCCGTCACTTCCTCCAGGACACGCTCCAGATGGCGAAGCAGCGGTCCCAGGCTTTCGGCTTCCCGATCGTCGAGATGAGCCGGACCCGCCGCATGGCGCTGAGTCACAAGCATCATCCAACCAGGCACTCCGAGCGCCGGTCCGATCTGACGCACGATCCACAGTTCGCTCTCATAAACGGTGACCGCCTGGCTGGCGCCTTCTCCGGCATTGGCCTGGCATATTCCACATGTCGCATCGTAAGAGTCGTGCCGCATCGCCCTTCTTTCTCATGCTGTTCGATGTCCGATCAAAGGCCAGACGTGTGGAGACCGCCTGAACCAAGGTCTGCTCAGCGACGCCGAAAATGATCGGAGGGCCGCGGTCACGTGCGGCCCTCCGATATCGGCAGTTTCAGACGTAGAGATATCTAGTCGTCGTCGGCCGGAGCGAGCTCCTCGCTCAGATTGTCGACCTCCTGGTGGCCGTTGGTCGAATGCTCGTAGTGCACCTTGATGGCCTCCAGGTCCACCTCGTCTTCACGCAAGAATCCCCGGCCGTCGTGGCGGTCACTCGGGAAGGGCATGAACTTCTCGAACCTCTCCTGGAACCTCAGGCGGCTCGGCCGTTTGTCGTACGGGAAGCGGAACCGCTCGACGTCCCCGGGCGGAACCTCGACCAGGTCATAGTCGCGGCTGCCCATGCCGATCGCGTGGCCGGTGTTGATCGTCGCGACCTCGCTCTGACTGTGGAACATCGCCGCCGACCCTTCGAACTTCGCATCGCCAACGTGATGCGCGTCCATCTCCTCGGCCATAGAGCCTGGGATGCCCGGCGAGTTCCGGGCGGCGTCGACGCAGGCCATGTCGATGGCCACGGGGTCCTTGCTGGCGAACACGCCCAGGTGCGGGACGATGGGCACGCCAGCGTAGTTCACGCAGTCGCACTTGGGCGATACGTCGATTGCCATGTTGATGAATCCGACTTTTTCCGGACCGACCGCCTTCATCGTGCCCAGGCAGGCATCGGCGATGGCTGCATCCACGGCGTCGAAGTTGACGGCGCCGATGTCGATGAGTCCGTGCCCTGCCATCACTCCCGGACAGCCGGAGCAGCCGACGCACTTCTCTCGCTCCCACTCGATGTGATCGTCGTACACGTGCCACAGGTTGAACGGGCAGCAATCCTCGAGGATCTGCCAATCAGGCGTCTCGGCCTTGCCTTTGAATCGCTCGGGATAGAAGGTCGCGGCGGCAGGGAATCCGTACTTGGGGTGTCCGCCCATGTGGACGTTGAACTTGCCGCGCTTGGACTGGGCGCCGATTCCGAGGTTCTTTATCGCGCCTCCGATGACGCCCACGCCGTGGCCCTTGAAGTGGGTCAGAGCGATCAGAACGTCGGCCGCGGCGATGGCCTGCGCGATGTAAGCCTCTTTGAGTATGTACCCCTCGGGGATGTCGACCCGGTGGTCGCCTGTTCCGATGTAGCCGTCGGCGCAGATGAACGGACAGCCCAGCGCTGCGGAAGTGTAGCCGTTGCGCTCGGCGGTGATCAGCAGATCGAGTTCGGACGTCCGCGATCCATAGGCCGAATACGGCAGCGTCGTGGTGTCGCACACGAATGGCCGCCCGCCCAGCTCCTTGATGCGGTCCGCCAGAGTCCGTGCATAAAGCGGTCGCAGGTACGCGGTGTTGTTCCACTCCCCGCAGTGGACCTTGATCGCAACCACGTCGTTGGGCTTGATCATGTCCTCCAACCCAGAAGCGCCGAACACATTCAGCATCTTGGCTGGCAGGGCCGTCTCGGGCGATTCAGAGTGAGCGTCCATGAAGTAGACTTGCGATTTCACATTCGACCTCCGTGGTGGCTAGATGGGTGTGCAGATTGCCCAAAGTCTAAGAGCGAACTTCCACCCTGTCAAGGCGTCACATCCCTCAATGCATGAGTCGATTGATTGGGATATCTTTGTCAGGCAGAGAAGTGGCGAGTTCGGCAGCCGATCGAAGCGCCGCCGAAACATCGGCCCGGCCTTCCGACGCCCCTTAGAGGCGCGCCGGTTAGGCCGAACCCGACGCTCTGACGCTGGCGGCACGGGTGTGGTCCCAGGGGGTGATCCACTCGTCCCTGATTTCCATTCCGAAGCCGGGGGCGTCGGATGGTGTGACGTAGCCGTCCTTGGGCATCGGCATGCCGGGGATCGGGCATACTTCGTCCAGTGGGATGCCGGGGTCGCTCCCCATCCAGAACTCGGCCATCGGCGACTCCGGCATCGAGAAGGCGAAGTGCTGGCCCCAGGGCGTGCCGGCCGCCGCATGCGGAATCGTGATGATCCCGGCGGCCTCGCCAATCGTGTATATCTTCAGCGTCTCCGACAGTCCGCCGCACCATGTCATGTCGGGCTGCAAAACGTCCACTGCCCTGTTTTCCACGAGCTGGCGGAATGTCCAGCGCCCGTGGTGGTCTTCGCCTGTCGCCAGCGGGACCCAGTTGATCGCTTTTTTGAGCTCGATGTGGCCTTCGAGGTCTGTCGGGATCAACGGCTCCTCCAGCCATCGCAAACCGTACGGCCGCAATCGTTCGGCGAGACGGATCGCGAACTCGACGTTGAAGCTCATCACCGGGTTGTACATGAGTTCGGCATTGGGTCCGACCTGTTCGCGAGCCCTGGCGATCTTACCCTCGACTATGTTGATGCCCTCAATTCCCTCGTCGTAGTGCGCTGGGTTCGACACTTTGAAATGCTTGAAGCCAAGCTCTTTCGACCAGTCTAGGTCGTCGGACGTGCAATAGATAAGTATCTTGTCCCGGCAAGGGCCGCCGATGAGCCGGTACACGGGTTGGCCCAGCAGCTTGCCCTTCAGGTCCCACAGCGCCAGGTCAATGCCCGATTGCGCCACGGTCGCCAGGCCGCCGGCGCCGAATCTCTGGGTCGAGCGCCACATGAGGTCGTTGAGATACTCCAGCGCCATGCAGTCTCGGCCCTCGAGGAGCGGTCCGAAGTGGTAATCGACGATCGCGGCGGTCATCTCGCCGAACGCACACCTACCCAGGCCGTACGTCCCGTCCTCGGCGACCACCTGGACCCACACCGCGGCGCCGGTGTTGGCCCCGGGCATCGTCCCGTGAAGCCGCGAGAACTCGGGGTATTTGTTTATCGGCAAAGCCCGGCGCGCGTGCGTGTTCCAGTTCGGGCGACGCGAAGCCGATTTGGGAGGAGTCCTCGGTATGTCGATTTCGACTGCTCTGACGTGCTTGATCTTCAATGTGTCACCTTCAATACTTGGCTCCGGTCCGAAGAGTCGCCTACACGTACTCGCCGCCGGCCGCTTTCATCGCCATGTTCGCCCAATCCCAGAGCCGCTGAGGTTTGTACTGGACCGTGCTGATGTCCTTCATCACGAACTCGACCGAACAGCCATATCGGGCGCAGACGTTGACGGTTTCCCGGATATCGCGTTCGACGGCGTCCGGCTCCCAATTGTCGGTGACGAACACGGCAGGATTCGGCTTGTGCGAGAACACGAAATCGCCGCCGATCTTCTCCGCGCCTACCTCCACGTCCGAGGTTGGGCTCATTGAGATCTTGCGCAGGTTCGGGATCTGTCGAATCAGGTCGATCTTGTTGTGCAACTCGTCGCAGCAGCCGTAGTAGACGAGTCCGAATCTCGAGTACCACCTGTTCGCGTAGTCCAACTCGAACTCCTGGTGCATAGATGGCGAGACGCCGTCGAAGATCTGCGCGGCGCCATGTGTCCATGTGTCCAGAGCGCGCGGACTTGCCGGATCGAAACCGTCGGCGGGCAGTTCGTCGGAATACCCCGGCGAGCATGGGATGACGCGCTGGTTGAACGTCGAGGTCGGGGCACGGATAGGGCCGACGAGTCCCTGCTCCTCGAACTGGTCGAGCATGGACAATCGGGCGTCGGTGTACCTGGACATGATTCGGTGCATGAGCTCGGGTTTGTCCGCAAGATCGAGGAGCATCTGTTGTGCCCCTCGCCACCTGAGGATGTCGTCCCAGGCGCTGAACGCCATGAAATACCCCTGCATCTCGATGTCGATCACGCCGTCGAATATCTCGTGGGCTGTCGCTTCCGCCAGCGCGGTGCGTTCCTCGTCCAGTTCAACCGTCGGGTTCACAATCCGGCCGGCGTCCTCTTCGGTCGTCAACTGGTCGATGTACTGATGAGCGACGATGGTATTGGACGCGTCGATCGCGATCGTGTTCTCGATCACACCGAGCCCCAGAACGCCGGACGTGGGGTTCGGCTGTTCACCGTAGGTCAGACCGCGTATCGCTTTCGGGACGTGAATTACAGGTTCGACGACCATGTCGACCCGCATGTGCTTCCAGGCGTAAAGCGTCCGCCGGAGTTTCGTCTCGAAGTAGCGACAGAACTCGTCTTCGGTCTGCAGCGCCAGCTCGCCGTCGACGTCCATCTCGTGCCACGGGATGTTGTCGACCATGACCATGGGGCGAACCGGCTTGAGCCCGTTCAACGCCGTCCACATCCCGATCTTCTCCTGCTGAACGGGAAGCGCCCCGATCTCCGCCATCCGGCCTGCGAGCTCGCGTAGGATGTCGCGATCTTGGGTGGTGATGTTCATAGCTGTCTCCTAGCACTGACCGTCTGGGCGGCCATTCTGCCTGGCATCGGCTAGGATATCAGCGCTCGCAATGTCGGTGTCAAATCGCTAAGTTCCGTGCGCTACTGGGCGGCAAAAAACCAAGACGGCGATTCACGTATGCGCGTTAATTCAACCTGCGCAACGTGGGGTACGCAAGCCAGAAGATCAGGGTGGCCACAGTCAGCAACATGCCGCTGACGAAAAGCGCGTCCGGCGTGCTGCCCGTTGTCTCTGCCAGAAAGCCAAACGGCAACGCGCTGAGCGGCATGGCGCCAAACGTCATCATGCCGATGGCCATCATCCGCCCGCGCATCTCCGGAGGGGCCAGAACCTGCATCATGGTCATGTTCAACGACATGAAGACGGAGTTCACGAGGCCCAATATCAAAAGGAACGGCACCGCGACTAAATAGCTGGTCATCTGAGAGAAGGCGGAGAGGGAGAGGCCCCATGTCAATGCCATCGCCAGCAGCACCAGCCCTCGGCGCGGCATCTCTTGAATCGCCGCGAGCCCCAGAGTCCCCATCAACGCTCCGGCGCCCATTATCGTCATCAAGATGCCGAGTCCGTCGGACTGAACGTCCAAAGCCTCGCGAGCCCAGGCTGGCATCAACGCCCAGTAAGACGACCCGAACAGAATGGTCAACAACGACAGAACGATCACTCCCAACATCGTCCGGTCCGAGACAACGTAAGCGAACCCTGCTTTGATGTCGCCGGCCACACTCTTTCGAGGAGCATCAGGGGATGTCGAACCCGCGTTTACCATCGCCATCGTGCCAGCGGCAAACATGTACACCGCGGACACCAGGAAAAACACGCCCGACGTGCCGATGAAAACGATCAGAAACCCTGCCAGAGCGGGTCCGATGATGCGCGTCATGTTCATTCCCGAGTTGGTGAGCGAGATGGCGTTCATCAAGCTGCGTTCGGGCACTATTTCCGAGAGGATCGCCTGGCGGCCGGGCATGGCCAGCGACATCATCGAACCATTGGCGAAACCGATCACCAGCACGTGCCAGAATTCGATGAGGTCCGTGGCGTCCAGCACGGCCAGCAACAGTGTCATCGCCGCGTTGCCAGATTGGCCCCAGATTATGAGCCGCTTCTTCGGAACCCGGTCCGCCAGCGCGCCGCCGATAAGCGAGACAAACGTCGAAGGCACCGCGAACGACATCATCACGAATGCCAGCGCCAAGGGAGAGTCGTCGGCCAAGCGCAAGACCAACCACCCACGCGTGATCATCTGCATCATCATCGCGGTGAATGAAACGAACGACCCCGCCCACATCCAACGAAAGTCGCGATACTGCAACGACTCGAACATGGAGTAACGACTCGGAGAAAACCAGGCGCGTCTGGCTGAAGGCGCCGGCGGGGGGCCGGCTGAAGTCGTCGGGGCGGGTTGGGTCAATACAGATCCAGGCTGAAACTGAATTGCGGAATTATCGCTCCGGAACAATACGAAAGACTACACCCGCCTCGAGCAAGGGTCAAGCGCGTCGAGTGCACGACGTCGCCTGAAACGTAATGGTGGTCATCATCGCTGAGGCGTGGGGATCGGGTTTGATGCGCAATCAATTCGGATGCGACGTGATGCCAAGCGTCGGCTCCAGTCGGTCATACGTCCAGCGCACTTGGGGGCCGAATGACACCGTCGCATCTCGACGCCGATGACAGCGTCGAATATCTCGCGAGCGGTCGCTCCTGTCAGTGCAGCGCGTCCCTTGTCCCGCCCAAAGGCAATCCGGAAATCGGTTGCGAACCAACTCATCACGCAGGATAGCTCTTCGCGATTCCGGCGATGCTGCCGATCTCGTCCGTTGCGACTACCGGGTAGTCGAGCGATCGCGCTTTTTCTCGGAGGTCGATTCGGCGTCGGCCATCGACGAATAGTCCGGTGTCCGCCAGAACGAATGGCATGCCTGCTGCTGTGGCCGCTTCGAGGTCGTGCGTGGAGTCGCCGACGTACAGGGAGCGGGACGCATCGACCTTCAGTCGTTGCGCCGTCTTCACCAGGATTTCCGGATCTGGTTTGGGGTCCGCGACATCGTCGGCGGTCAAGACTTCCTCGAAATACGAATCAATCCTGTTGTGCGACAGGACTCGCCGGGCCACCGATCCAGCCCCCATCGTAGCTATTGCGATTCGAAATCTGTCCCGTTTCAGTTCGCTGAGGAGTTGTTCGACGCCGGGCAACAGTCCCACCTCGGTCGAATACTCGGTCTGGAGCGTGTTCTTCACCTCGACGGCCAGGTCGATGTGTTCGCTCGATTTCGCCTCGCCCAAGTCTCTAACCAAGAAGAACGACATGATGTTTCTCGACCCGCCGCCGAATCTCTCCCGAACCTCGTCGTCGGACGCAATGATGTCGAACCGGGCCAACGCCTCCTTCGTCGCTTTCAACACGGCTGGCTGGCTGTCGACCAACGTTCCGTCAAGATCGAATATCACAGCGTCGATCAGCCGGCTCATCTGTGGCATATTCTCTCCAAGCGTCGCTGCACGAATGTGATTCGGATGGAATCCAGCGATTTCATCGACGCGTCGTTCCAACGAAGTAGGCACGATAAGACCACTAGACGAGGCGCCGACCGCTGCCGATTTCTCCATTCTCGCCTGATTGAACATTCCGATTCAACACTTTGGCGTACCCGTTCGTCTAGAATATGTACTCGCGAGTTGCAGCGATCCAAATCATTCGCGCTTGAATTCACTCGGTGTTTCGATGACTGCATGGTGGAGGCGAAGATGACCCAATTGCGATACCAACCCGAGAAAACCGCCGTCGGGACGGCTTACTTCTACGAAGAATCGAACATCGACGGCAGCCACATGAGCACCATCGTGCAATACGTCGCGTCGGAGGATGCGTTCGAGGCGTTCAAGTGGACCGAGGGAGAACCGGAGGCGACTCTGGTCACCGCCAGGATGGACTGGAACCGGTTTTCGATTCGGGAGTTGAGAACTTGGAAGGTTCGGAAGGATGGAGAGCGCGCTCGAGTAGCGGCTTTGGATCAGGCCGAGGGCAGCAATCAAGTGGTTATCGCAGCCAATCTGCGCTCACAGGAGATTGGACAGACCGTCGAGATCGATAACTACCCCTGGCATAGTTATGACTTCGACTTTGCCAGCCTGAACGTCACGCTTCCCCATTACGTTGATCCGCTCGCATCATTCTCCTTTGGGACCGCGGACTTCGTGTGGAAGGCTCAGGCTCCGTCATTCCAGTTCAAGGGCATGATAACGGTGGACTTCGTCGCTGAAGAGGATCGGCATGGCGCTCGATGCCACAGGTACAACATCGACGGCCCCGGACTCGAGCACCGCGGCGGGACGATGTGGATCGACAAGACAGCGCGCCACATCGTCGACTACGAAATCGACCTGCCGGACGAGCCCGGCTATGAAAGCGGCAAACTGCGGCTCGTGCGGACAGAACACATGAAAAACAAGGCGTGGCACGAGTTCATGCAGAGCAAGATCGCATAGCCTGAAGAGGAATGCCACCGGTGGATTGGTTCACTAGTTCGTCAGTACGTCGAAGATGTTGCCAATCGTTCCGCCGGCATGCATGCGATATATCTCGGTGTACCCACAGTCAGCGCACGACACGGTCGCGAATTTCTTGTTCTGGAGGTTGAGGAATCGAGATATGCCCGAGCCAGTCGTCCGTATCTCTCCGGCCTCGTATCGAGTCCCGTCACACTTGTCGCAGGTGTATGTTCGTTTGCTCAAAGGATTCTCCTCAGCGCCCAATAGGTGTTTTCACTGTCAGTCTACCGCCGATCGAGATGATCGCTTCGGGCTCGAATTCGAATCACGGAGAAGCGTGGAGGGCCGTTATAGCCTGAAAGCGTGGTACCCCTGCCCGGACTCGAACCGGGGCGCCCGGTTTAGGAA
>DCWO01000035.1 GCA_002328865.1 Dehalococcoidia bacterium UBA2160
TGTACAATTCGTAAACCGCAGGTCGACGGTTCAAATCCGTCCGTTGGCTCCACCGTTCCAGGCATAAAACGGGCCCCTCAGACAACTCTGGGGGGCCTTTCGCATGGAGCCTCGAACGCAATTGTGACGCAAACGATTGTGCTCAACGAGTCGTGCGATAGACCGTCGGGCGCCTGTTTTTCGGGAACAGGATTGCTGTGTGGATCGGCTCGGCTACGTATCGGAGTTGACCGGAGACGGCGTATAACTCCGCAGCAAGTTTGATCGCGAATCGAACATATTCCTCGACGCCTTCAATGTTTGCACTGGGTAGTTGATCGTTGGCGAAAGCGGCGAACCGTTCCCTGCCTTCACCTACGATCCAAGTCCCGAAGCCCTTGGGCACGCCAGCGTGGAAGAATTGCACCGGGAACGATCGACCCTCCCCTCGTTCGCTTTTGATCGCCGCTTGAACATTTTCCCTTACGTCCTCGTCACGAAGTAGCTGTGTGGCATCGAACTCACCGCCGGACGCACCGGTCGATACCTCCCACACTGCTGGCATCATGACCTCTTCGGCGATGTCGCTTCTCGTATCCTCGGCTCGGCTTATGTGCTCCCAGGCGGCACCAATAATAGCGGCGCCACCGCTGCCAGATGACGGTGTTGCATTGAGTGTGACCGCGAGTTCCCGGGCTGTTTCTCCGAGGTTAGTCGTGGGAGCCAAGTCAGACAGGAACTGATTCAGCCAAAGATGGGCCCAAGAGTCCGCGCCTTGAGCACCGATCCTGAGATCGCCAATTATCGCGAATGCTTGGGTAGGCCGTGGGCGAAGTATCACCTTTGGAAAGCTCGTCAATACGATTTCTTCGCCATTGACCTCTGTGGTCACAGCCGAGTCCGCTGCGACGACGATACCACTTGGCGTAACAGCGGTGATCGCTAGACTCATCATTCCCTCTCATGGCAGCCGGCGTTGGTTGGGACAGGCTCCGTTACGAGTTCTCGATGTCTTCCAAGAGAGAGCCTTTTAGAAGCGCAGTGCAGCCGCCCGCTGGATCCCTGGCGTCACGTGAGAATAGATGTTCAGAGTGGTGCTGATGTTCGCATGCCCGAGCCGCTCTTGGACGATTTTCGGGTGGATCCGTTCGTGGGCCTGTTTTCGGTTCGGCACACGGTTCATTCTTGAATTCTCGGGCCGAGTGTGCCGGTTTGCTAGTTGTCCAGCGGCGGTGCCCCCTCGCCTTCAGGACAGATGCTTATGCAAGTGGCCGAGCAACCGTAGTTGGAGCACTTGAAGACGTTCTTCCAGTACTTGCCGTTCAGGGCGTTGCTCGGGCACCGCTTCACGCACTCGAGGCAGGCCTTGCAGCCCGGAAAGAGCATTTCTTCCATCGGTTCGCCGGCTGGCAACTCGAGATCCGTGATGACCGCGGTGACCCAGATTCTCGGTCCCCATTGCGGCGTGATGATGGAGCAGTTCATTCCCAACTGTCCCATGCCGGCGACGTACATCGCGGGGAGGAAGTAGAACGGCGCCGTTTTGAATCGCGGTTCCGTGGTCACGGCGGGCATGTAGAAGGCTTTGTAGCCCTCGTCGCGCAGCTTGCGTGCGAGTCGATAAGCGATCATGCTCACCTCATGGTTGAGCATCGCGTTCTCGGGCCCCAGATAGTAACGCTCGGCCCCCGCAGGCGGCATCTGGGCTCCACGATGGTCGAGCGCGGCTTCGTCGGCGCCTCGGCGATGGATCTCGGCCAAATGTGGCTTCGCGACCGTGGCCATAATCTCGCTGTCGAACGGAAGTCCGACGATGATCACCGACTTCGCGTTCTCCACGAATTTGCTTGGTTGAGGTTTCCTCCGGAACAGTTCGCCGTATTTCTCCGCGGACGCCACTCCGTAGATTTCGGCGCCCAGCGATCGGGCATACGCCTCGACTTCGACTCCTACATCGGTTGGGGCTCTGACCGTTTCAACCATGCGCCTGTCTCCTTTCGACTGCTCCCGAACAACGAGGATTGCGCATCCGCTCCAACGACACCCACTCAACGAGCCCTCGCACACTTCTACCCCGCCGACCCCGCCACACAAGGGCTGCGCAGTCGAATCTCGGCCGAACATCATGCTCGATAAATCCCGTTGCATGCTGCCGGAGTTCAGGCGATGTGCGACCTTCGACGAGGCAGATGCTAGCATCAGTCATGATCTGCGTCAATCACGCCTGGGACGACGCACACTGGCACTGGCATGTCACACGTCGCCACATCGAGTGACGGAGGCGCCGATGGCTTGCACGATCATGCTGCAATCGAGATGTCCGGTTGAGGGTCATGCGCCCGACCAAGAGGAGCCGCCATGTCTCGGCTGTTGGGAAAACGGCACACTCCTCCCAGTACAAGCCTCGTTGCCGGTCGGATCTGAGATTGGTTGACGGAATGGCCAGATGTTGTCCCTGCATGATAGAATTCCGGTTACCTGAGACAGTCGGTGGATCCCATGAACCAGCAGGCGCCGGAAAATTACAGCAGCCCGCTCCACGAGTACATCGCCCAGTGGATCGCGGCCCAAAACACCACGTGGCAACGGCTGTTCACTCAAGCCGGAATAGCGAACGCGGGCAGCACGCAGGTGCGCCGCGGCTCCACTCCCAGACCAGGGACCCTCCGTAAGCTGGCCGACGCCATGGGAGTGCCGCGCAGAAAGCTGTTCGAAGTAGCAGGCTACGTCCGCCCGGAAGAACTCGAGCCGGAGGACATAGAGATCACGGACCCGGAGATCGCGTTGTTCTTCCTCGGCTACGAATGGGATGAGTTCACCGAGGCGGAGCAGGACATCATCCGCCAAGCGGTCAGGAGCGCGCTGGCCATCCGCCGAGAGCGCGAGGCCAAGCAAGAGGGTTCCGACCCCGCATAGGGGTTCACGACGCGCTAACGCTCGATCGGAACGCCGACCATGCTGCCCCACTCGACCCACGAACCGTCGTAGTTGCGCACCTTCGGATAGCCCAGAACCTGAGACAGCACGAACCACGTGTGCGCGGCCCGTTCGCCGATCCTGCAATAGACGATGGTCTCGGCGTCGGCGGTGATGCCCATCGAGCCGTACAGGTCCGATAATTCCGGTGCGGACTTGATCGTTCCGTCGGTGGAGTCGGTCGCCATGTCCCAGGGCACGCTGACCGCGCCCGGAATGTGCCCGCCGCGCTGAGCCCCTTCTTGCTCCAGGTGTGCGGGAGCGATCACATCTCCCGAGTACTCCTCCGGCGATCGCACGTCCACAATCCCGATTCGGCTCTTTTCTCGCAACGCATCCAGCACATAGTAACTGGTGGCCCGTTGCGTCAGGTCCGGCGTTCTTGCCCGGTATGGGCGCAACCGCGTGGCGGCCGGAGGTTCGTTCGAGCGAGGTTTGCCTTCGGCAGCCCACCTGGCGCTACCACCGTCCATCAGGCTCACTCGACCGTGTCCGTACATCGTCATCAGCCAGAACGCGTAGGCTGCAAACCAGTTGTTGTTGTCGCCGTAGAGGACCACTCGCGTCCGTCGAGTGATGCCGCACTCGCTCATCAGGCGCTGGAACCCGTCTTTGTTGAGCATGTTGCGAGTGACCGTGTCATTGAGATGGGAGGTCCAGTCCCAGTTGGCGGCGCCAGGCAGATGCCAGGCTTCGTAGGCATCCAGATATTCGTCCACCTGCACGAGCTTGACCTGTGGATCGGAGAGGTTGGCCTCCACCCATGCGGTATCGACTAACGAGTATGGGTGGGCGATGGCTGTTGACACAGTTCACCTGTCATTCCGTCGGACATCATGGACGTTGATGGCGCTGGTCAAGACGCGGACCCAAAGCAAGGGCGCCTACTCCGAAATTGTTGAACTCTCCGCCGGACCCAGTCCCAGTAGGACCGTGCACTGTTCCGGTTGAATCAGGCGCTGGAATGAGTTGACGGCAAGGACCCGCCGCCCGGATGAGTGCGATCCGCTGGCTCAGCCCGCCTGCCACTCGGTCCCGCCGGTGGTGTCTTCCAACGTGATTCCCGCTTCGGTCAGTCGGTCGCGTATCGAATCTGCCAGGTCGAACTGTTTGGCGGCCCTGAGCTCGGAGCGCAGGTCAACCAGCATCTGTATGAACGGCCCCGCGTTGGAGCTTCCGCCAGACTCGTCTTCCGCAAGCGTGAGCCCCAGCACTCCGCTCAATTCCTTCAGCTTAGTTTGAGCGCCGGCCACGTCGGATCCGTTTTCCTTGCCGCGATTGATGCCGCGGGCCATGTCGAACAGCGCCGCCAACGCTCTGGGAGTGTTGAGGTCATCGTCCATCGCGGCAACGAAGCGTTCTTGGAACGGCTCAGGGTCGAACGTGCCGTCGACGGTCGGGCTCTGCGCCGGACGAAGCGCGTTCCTGAGTCGGTCCAATGCGCGCTCCTGGCTGGCGACGTTCTCGTCGCTGTATGACAACGGAGACCTGTAGTGGGAGCTCATGAAGAAGAGCCTGATGGCGTCCGCCGAGAACATTTTGAGCGCTTCGGAAACGGAGATGATGTTGCCCAGCGATTTGCTCATCTTGTCGTCGCCAAGCCTGAGCATTCCGTTGTGCAGCCAGAACCGAGCGAACGGCATGGCGTCGGTGGCCGACTCCGATTGTGCTATCTCGTTCTCGTGATGCGGGAAGACCAGGTCTTGCCCGCCGCCATGGATGTCGATAGTCTCGCCGAGGTATTTGATCGACATGGCGCTGCACTCGATGTGCCACCCGGGACGGCCTTCTCCCCATGGGCTGCCCCAAGCGGGCTCGCCGGGTTTGTACGATTTCCAGAGCGCGAAATCCATGACGTCTTCTTTGCGCTCGTCGACCTCGACCCTGGCCCCGGCCTGCATGCTGTCCAGATCGCGGTGGCTCAACTTGCCGTAGTCGTCGTCGCGCCTGACTCTGAAGTACACGTCTCCGTCCACCGCGTACGCGTATCCCTTGTCGACGAGCTTCTCGATGATCTCGATGATCGCGTCGATCTCGGCGGTAGCCTGCGGATAGATGTGCGCTCTCTCGACGTTGAGTGCGTCCATTTCGTCGAGATAGTCGCCGATGTTCGGTTCCGCCAAGTCGGAGACTTTGACGCCGAGTTCGATGGCGGCGTTGATCATCTTGTCGTCGACGTCGGTGAAATTCTGGATGTGACGGACCTTGAATCCACGATACTCCAGATACCGACGGACGATGTCGAACACCACTGCCGACATCGCGTGGCCGATATGAGACGCGGCGTAAGGCGTGATCCCGCACACGTACATTCGCACCTCGCCGTTGGGCGCGGTGAATTCTTCGAGTTTGCCGGAGAGGGTGTTGTAGAGTTTCATCGTATGTTGGACAGGGTTGCCACGGCCATGCCGGCGATTCCCTCGCCCCGACCCGTGAACCCAAGTCCGTCAGTTGTTGTAGCTTTGACGTTGACCGAGTCCGTTGTCGTCCGGAGAGCGTCGGCCAGTGAAGATTCGATGTCCGCTATGTGCGGGCGAAGGATCGGGCGTTCGGCGATTATTGTAGCATCAACGTATTCCACTCGCCAATTGGCCTCGGCGATGATGGCGACCGTTTGAGTCAGCAGACCGACACTGACCGCGCCCTCGTATTGTTGGTCGTCCGACGGAAAGTGAAGTCCTATGTCGCCCAGTCCCGCTGCCCCCAAAACGGCGTCGATCACCGCGTGCGTCAGCACATCGCCGTCGCTGTGGCCGGCGAGGCCTTTGTCATGCGGGATGGCCACGCCTCCGAGCACCAGGTTCCGGCCGTCGACAAGCGGGTGCACGTCGACGCCCAGACCGAATCGGGTCGTCACAAGACACCGGGCGCGCCGGCGTTGCTTCGAGCCGAGAGGATGCTTTCGGCCAGCGCAACGTCGTCGTGGGTCGTCACTTTCAAGTTCTCGTACGCCCCGAGGAACAGCTTTACCGGAACGCCGAGAGCTTCGACCATCGACGCGTCGTCAGTGACGTCACCGGTCAATCGCTCGTGGGCGTTTCGGAGCGTTGCGGTTCGGAACGCCTGCGGGGTCTGCGCGGCCCACAGCGTCCGCCTGTCGGGCGTTTCGTTCACGATCATGTCGGGCCCAGCCACTTTGATGGTGTCCTTCACCGGAACGGCAGCCGAAGCCGCGCCAGTCTCGGCGACCGCGTCAAGCGCTCGGGAAACCAGGCCGCGGTCGACGAAGGGTCGGGCGCCATCGTGGACGATGACGAAGTCGCACTCGCTTAGAATCCGAAGGCCGTTTGCCACCGAGTCCTGTCGTCGGGCGCCTCCTCGCACGACGGTTTCGACCTTCGCCAGGCGGTGTTCACGCACAAGCGTCTCGCCCCGCTCAAGTGCGCTTTCCGACAGGACCAAGACGATGCCTTGGATTTCGGGAGCCGCCTCGAATGCGTTGAGGCAGTGCAGGATGAGCGGCATCCCGCCCAGCGGCATGAATACTTTGTCCAAGCCGTCCATTCGGCGACTGTCGCCCGCCGCCACAACAATAACCCCCACCGTCGGGTGGGGGTCTCGATCATCGCTGCCGGTCATTCCTGACAATTACTGGCTCCGCCTCGGTTGTGCGAAGATTATACAGCCCGCCGCGGTCTGAAGCACTCGCGTGATCGTAACGTCTGCGTCTCGATCGAGGTAGCCGATTCCGGATTCGACCACCACCATAGTCCCGTCATCCAAGAAGCCGACTCCTTGTCCGGGTTCCTTGCCTTCCTGGATGATCTTGAGCGTCATGCCCTCGCCGGGCATGACGGCGGGCCTCACCGAGTTTGCGAGCTCGTTCACATTCAGCACGTTGACGCCTTCGATCTGCGCGACGCGGTTCAGATTGTAATCCGTCGTAAGGATGGAGGCGTTCAAGCTCTTGGCCAGTTCGACGAGCTTTCGGTCGACCTCCATCCCGTTGCGGTAGTCGACGTCGATCACTTCGGTCCGGACACGACCTTCTTTTCGAAGTTCGTTCAGCATCTCGAGACCGCGTCTACCTCGGTTGCGACGAAGCGAGTCGGTCGAGTCGGCCACATGCCGCAACTCATCCAAAATGAACCTGGGGATCATCAACGTGCCCTGAAGGAAGCCGGCGGCCGATATCCCGGCGATCCGGCCGTCGATTATCGCGCTCGTATCGACTAAAACGTTTATCAGGTCCTGATTGTTGTTGGCAATGCCGTTGGTCAAGGGGTGATCGGAATCGTTCAAGAGATTTCGGAATATGTCCCGGCGTGGCGCGAGCATGACCATGCCGCCCAGGTAAGCGAGGAAGATGCTCAATGCGATCGGTAAGGCCGTGCCGGCCCAACCAGGCGTTCGGGCCACTGGAATCGAGACGAGCAAAGCGATCACCAGGCCCAACAGCAGCCCAACGAGACCTGAGAGCAGTCTGGAGGTCGGGATGGCCCGCATCTGCTCTGAGAGCCTCCGAGCAGCGCGGCCTGCGACACGAGGCGTTGCAACCAATCCGATGGCAGCGCCACCCGAGGCCAGTCCGAGCACCAGTGGCACATAGTACTCAGGGCCCCATACATCGGCTATGTACTCGCCGAGTCCCCACCCACCCGTTGCGAGCAAAGCGCCTCCCAGGAGGCGTGGCATAACATCCGCGACCATTCCGTGTACCTGTCCCTCACTTCCGCGGGGCGGCCGAGAGCATGCGCCTGGCATTGCTCAGCGATCCACGCCTCATCGCGAAGTTGGGTCGCGCAATCAATGAGGTAATTGACAGCTAGAAATGCTACCATTCCGTTGGCTTCAGAATATCATCCCACCTATACAGTGTCTATAGCGTCAGGTCTCTCGACGCTCTGATTCGAAATGCGCTTCGGGTTCCGGTGTCTTGACTCGTGAATTGGCGCCGGATACATCTTGGCGGCGAATCGGGTCATGGGATCGCATGCTTAGCTCTCGTTGGGCGGCGATTGAGGTGTCATGTTGCTCCGCTGGTTGAAAAGGGCGGCACTTGGCCTGCTGGCTCTGACAGCGTTGGCCGTGTTGCTTGCGGCGGTCACGCCCCAGGGTCGAACCGGTGTGCGAACGGCCCTGTTCCTCCCGCAAGTGCTCCCGACATTCCCTGTCAAACCGCAGGAGTGGTTCACGGGAAAGCCTACTCGCGAGGAGGTCGTCTACCCGCTGGCTGTTGGCTCCGGCGTCGCCGACCTGTATCGCCCGGCGTCTGATGGCAGACATCCGGCGGTCCTGCTGTTTCTCGGCGTCAACCCCGCGGGCAGGGACGACTCCCGCGTGGTTGGGCTGGCGGAAGGTCTCGCACGCGCGGGCGTCGTCGTCATGATCCCGTGGTCCGACACGATGACGCAGAAACGGGTCTCCGCGGGGGAGATCGACAACCTGGTCCACGCCTTCCAGCACCTCGTCAGCCTGGACGTGGTCGATCCCGAGAAGGCGGGGATGGGCGGGTTCTGCGTCGGGGCGTCGTTTTCTACCGTGGCCGCACAGGACCCGCGCGTCCGCGACCAGGTGCGATTTGTGAACTTCTTCGGCGGCTACTACGACGCCCGCGACCTGGTGGCATCGGTGGTGTCATCGACTCGGTTCGGAGACGGGACCGAGGAGTCCTGGTCGCCGGACAAGCTGAGCGTCGAGGTCGTCTACACCCACCTGGTGGAGGGTGTGAGCGATCTCGCCGAGAGGGAGTTGCTGTACCGCGTCTTCGTCCTGCGTGACGCAGTTCTCGACGATGCAGTAGCAGCCGGGTCGTCTTCGGAGGCACGCGTAGTCTTCGAACTGCTGTCCGGGGTCGATCTTGCTCGGGCCAACGAGCTCATCGACGCTTTGCCACAAAGGGCGCTCGACGCGCTCGACGCCATCTCTCCCAAGACTCGGATCGACCAGCTCAACGCCCGTGTGCTCATCATGCACGACCGGGAGGACGATCTTGTGTCGTCCGAGGAGTCGCGCAGACTCGCGGCGGCCCTCGCAGATCGCGGCGACGTGTACCACACGGAATTCTCCCTGTTTAAGCATCTCGATCCCACCCGGGCGGTCAGCCCGCCCGTCTACGTCAAAGAGCTGCTCAAGCTGTACCTGCACATGTACCACGTACTGAAAGAGTTGTCGTGACTCCGGACGCCCCAGAGTGTCAAGATCTGAAATGGGGCGACACTTTTGATTTGCGAACGAATGTGCAGCTTCGCTCGACCGGAACATGCGCTGGGCGATACGTTCCCAACTTGATACCCTAGCTATGCGGCAGTGCATTGGAGATGGCGACACATGCAAAAAGAGTTCCACGACAAGGTTGCGTTGGTATTTGTCAGGGACGAGAAGGTTCTCGTGGCTCTGAACCGCGGGAACGACACCTGGTATCTACCAGGAGGCCACCGCGAGGCACGGGAGACTGATGAGCAAACGCTGATTCGAGAGATCGAGGAAGAACTGGCCGTGGACATCCATCCCGACACCATCCAGCATTTCGACACATTCGAAGCGCAGGCGCATGGGTCGCCGACCGGATCGGTTGCCAGAGTCGCGTGCTACTCCGCTGCATTCGACGGAGAGCCCGTCGCGAGTTCAGAGATCGTCGAAATCGCCTTCATTTCCTATGCTCAGAGACAGCAAACGTCAGAGCCAACAAAGCTCGCTCTCGACAAGCTGAAAGAACAAGGGCGCATAGCTTGACGCCGCTCGTGAGCCGTCAGTGTCTGACCGTCAGACTACGACATGTCGCGACACGCCGCTCATCGATCGGAGCCAGCATGACCTGCACGAGGTTGTTGGCCCCTGTCCTTGAATTGCTATACACTTGCCGGGGGCGAATTCCCGGCCAATTGAGCCGACTCGTCTGACGTTGAAGACACGGCCAGCGCAACGTCAAGAAATCAGGCCGATCTTGAGAATGACCGACGACCGAGTTCGGGTTGGCGACGAAAGAGGAGGCAGACTTGGCATACGCATTCAATCACGTTCACTTGAAGGCTCCCGATCCCGGAAAGACGGCTGACTGGTACATCCAGGCGTTCAATTTCAAGATCGTGAGTGACAACGCACGTGCATCGGGCGACAGGTTCATCCGTTGCGAGACCGAGGACGGCATCGTCGTAAACATCTCGGGCGGGCGCACCGGCGAATCGTTGGCGGACGGCAACGCCGACGTCCATTGGGGCCTCGAACATATAGGCATCACCATCGACGACATGACGTCGGAAATCGCTCGCCTGGAGGGCTTGGGCGCGAAGCTGAAGGAAGGGCCAACGTCGATACCGGGAGGTCCGACCATTGCGTTCATCGAGGCGCCGGACGACACCCGCATCGAGCTCTTGCAGCTCCCTTAACCGGATCGGTCCGAACCAACCATTTTCGGCCACGTTAGGCGTACGCGACCGCAAGCGATCACGGGTTTCATGTCAGAAGGCCCCATTGGCTCCAGACCATAGAAAGCCGAGGAATGAACGATGCCCAGGAGATCGTACTTCCCAAACCCAAATAACAAGCCCGCGGGCTTCTCGCCGGCCACCAGGGCGGGAAATTTCGTCTTTGTCTCGGGTCAGGTGGGCGTCGACGCCGACGGGAACCTGGTCGGCGAGGGCGACTGCGGCGCGCAGTCCAGGCAGTGTTTCGCGAACGTCGAGGCCGCGTTGGCAGCCGCCGGCGCCACGATGTCCGACGTAACGAAGATCACCGCGTTCTTGATCAACGCCGAGGACTATCCAGCATACGCAACCGCGCGGTCTGAGAGCTTTGTCGATGCGGGACCAGCCAGCAGCACCGTGTTCGTCAAGGGTCTGGTGAGGCCCCAGTTCCTGGTGGAGATCGAAGCCACCGCGGTTCTCCTCTAAGGACATCGAATCATGGTCGACGATTGCATATTCTGCAAGATCAGGGACGGCGAGATCCCAAGCGAGATACTCCACCGCGACGACCACTGTTTCGCCATCCGGGACATCGCGCCGGCAGCTCCAACGCACTTGTTGGTTATCCCGTTGGAGCACTTCACCTTCCTGCAGGGCATGACGCCGGAGTTCCATCCGACACTCGACGCGATGTTCACAGCCGCGCGAGACCTGGCGGCCGCGGAGGGCATCGTCGGTTCGGGATACAGGCTGACGATCAACCAGGGCGCCGACGCGGGGCAGGCGGTCGATCATCTTCACCTGCACGTACTGGGCGGGAAGCCGCTGGGACCGGTCGGATAGACCAGCGATGAACGGCCTCCCGGCGAGCATTGAGTCTCGATTGTCGGTTTTACCGGACGGTCTGCGCAGTCATATCGAGCGTGCCCGAGCGGTTGGTCGCGACCTCGCAGCCCGTCACCGTGTCGATGCACGCGCCGTCGACACGGGCGTCGCGGCACATGACCTCGCCCGCGCCCTGGACGACGAACAACTGCTGTGCGAAGCGGATCTCCGCGGAATCGATATCACCCCACTGGAGCGCGGGGCCCCGATCCTCTTGCACGGCGCCATCGCCGCAGATTGGCTGTCGCACGGCCGCGATGTGATCGACGCCAGGGTGCTCGATGCGGTTCGATGGCACACCATCGGCCATCCAGGCATGGACGATGTCGCCAAAGTTGTGTTCCTCTCCGACAAGCTCGACCCTCAAAAGGTGGAGGTGTATCCGTATCTCGTCAAGGTCGAGACCCTGGCCTCGCGCGACATGGACGACGCCATCTTGGAGTACGTGAACCGCGAGATAGAGCACCTCGTAAGCAATGGCCTGCTCATCCATCCGGCCACCATTGACTTGCGAAACGAGCTCCTCATGCGCCTGGCTCGCGTCGAATCGCCCAGAATCGACGATCCGAACGAACCGTGAGTCGACCATGAACACTGCGCTGCATCGAGATCTGGCCCGCATCCTCGGCGAGGATGGGGTCGCATCCGACACGGAGACGCTGGTGCGCTTCGGCGGCGACGCCCTGGGCGCCTACAGAGCGTTCCGCGCCACGTCGCAGCTGGACAGTCGGGCTGCAGCGGTAGCTTGGCCCACCGACAGCGGCCAAGTCACCGGCTTGCTCCGGTACGCGAATTCGAACCGGATACCGGTTGTACCCTACGGCGCGGGGACCGGCGTCATGGGCGCGGCCGTCTCCGCGGACGGGGCGATCGTTCTCAACCTACAGCGAATGAACAATATCCTGGACGTCAGCGCCGGGGACTTCACCGCTCGTACACAACCGGGGGTGATCTTGGAAGACGCCCATGCCGCGATGAAAAGCGAAGGTCTTCGATTGGGCCACGACCCTTGGAGCCGGCCCATCGCTACGGTTGGCGGAGCGATCTCCACCGACGGGGTCGGGTACACGGCGGCGGCCCACGGTCCCATGGGCGATCAGGTGCTGGGACTGGAAGTCGTACTGGCAGACGGGGAAACGATCCGGACACGAGCCGTTCCGAAGTCATCGTACGGGCCGTCGCTGGAGCGGCTGTTCATCGGCTCCGAGGGGACTCTCGGCGTCATCACCGAGGCGACGATCAAGGCGTTCAGGCGCCCCGAGTCGCGAGTCATGCGTTCATTCGTGTTTCCGGAGTTCGAAGCCGGGTTCGAGGCAATCGTTGCGATGCAAGCCGAGGGCGTATCGCCGGCCGTGATGGACTACGGCGACGAACCGGCGGGCGGCGGCGCACCCGAGGCCACGCTGTACGTTTCCTTCGAAGGGTTCGCTGCACACGTCGAGACGCACGTGGCTCAAGCGGAGTCGGTTTGCACCAGGCACGACGGTCGAGACGGCGAACCCGGCGAGGTGGAGCAATACTGGCGGACGCGACACTCATCGGCGGAGCGCTACCGCGAGGAAGTTCTCAATAGCCCGGACCCTGCCGCCCGACGACTCCGTCGGTCTTCGTATCGGATGGACTACCTGCACATGGCGCTGCCGATCTCGCAGGTGCTCGAGTACCGACGACGGTGCGCACTGATTCTCGAAGAACGCGACATCGGGGTCCGGGAGTGGTCTGTCTGGGGCCGACCGGAGTTCTTCTCCATGCTGATCGTCGACGAGCGCGGCTCAGACGCCCCCGAGTCACGCAACATGGAGCAGACGATCGATGCCGTGCTCACGCTGGCTCAAGACATGGGCGGGACGATGGAGTACTGCCACGGAATCGGCCTAAAGCTGGCGCATCTGACACCTGCCGAGTTGGGCAGCGGGTACAAGCCCGCTCGCGACATCAAAGCGGCGCTTGACCCCAACGGGATACTCAACCCCGGGAAGCTGCTCGGGTAGGTATGTCTCTGGTCGGGCGGCTGTTCCGTGCCCACCCGCCCGCCCTGCGGAGATTTGGTGGACTGGGGCCACATCCCCCAGTCCCCTTGCCAGAGGGGAGCGTCCCTCTGGACTCCCTCTCATCGTTTCGAGGCAGTTCATGAGCCCGCGTCGTCAGATCCGATTTGTTGTACGCCTATTGAGGCAACCCCGTGCCCTCGGGCATGCCTAGCATCAAGTTCATGTTCTGGATGGCGCCGCCGCAGGCGCCTTTGCCCAGGTTGTCCAGGAGTCCGATGAGCAGCACGTGACCGGAAGCATGCGAGACGACGTGCAATTCGATCCGGTTGGTGTCGTTGCACACCTGCGGGTCGAAGCTGAAGTCGTTCACAGGCAGAGGACTCTCTTGGGGAGCGACGGTTACGAATGGCTCGTCCTTGTAGCGTTCGCGCAGAATCTCCCACACGTCGTCGCCGGTCGTGTCGTCGCGGAGTTGGGCGGCATTGATCGGCGTCTGGACGCGCATGCCGCAGCGGAACGGACCAACCGAGGGCACGAACTGCGGCTCGACGGACAATCCCGTGTACTTCATCATCTCGGGGACGTGCTTGTGACGTTGAGTCAGAGCGTACGGCGCTTCGTAGGGGAGCGACTCCAGTCCGGATTCGGGATTCTCCCAGCGCTCTATCATCGAACGGCCTCCGCCCGAGTATCCGGACAGCGCATTGATCGACACCGCCAGGTCGTCGGAGACCATGCCGGCTTCGACAAGCGGGCGCGTCAGCAGGATGAACGCCGTAGGGTAGCAACCGGGGTTCGTTACGAACTTCGCCTCGCGGATCGTGTCGCGCTGATCGGCTTGAAGCTCCGGCAGGCCGTACGTCCAACCGTCAGCGACGCGATGCGCCGTGCTGGCGTCGATGATGCGCGTGTCGGAGTCCCCCGCCCATGCGGCCACTTCGCGGGCCGAATCGTCGGGAAGACACAAGATCGAGACGTCCGATTCGAAGACCTGCTCCTGTCGCGCCTCAATGTCCCGGCGGTTTTCGTATGGCACTTCCAGAAGCTCAACGTCGTCGCGTCGCGCCATCCACTCGCGGATGCGCAAACCCGTCGTGCCGCTCTGACCGTCGATGTAGACCTTGGGGAGCATGGTCCTGTCCTTCCACAATGCCGCCGATTCGCGATGACCTTGATTTGGAGGCCACTCGTTGATGTTACCAAGCGCGGGCTTGTCCGCTCAACCATAGGATTGAGTGACGCTTGGTCAGGCCATGCGGTAACCGCCCTGTTCGCTCTCGGCTGACGCGTATTCCCGCGACCAACGACGCTCGATGCCGTCACGCCAGTCCTCCGCGAGTCGCTTGAGTCCGGCAGTGATTGCCGGCTCCGCTTCGGCAAGGTCGACCGATTCGGACGGGTCGTCGTCGAGATTCGCCAGGTGGACATCCGCGATTGGCTCTTCGTGCTCGACGAGCTGGCCGTTGAGGACCAGCTTCCACATGCCGCGTCGGACGGCGGTCTGGCTCCCCAGCTCCCAGAAGATCGGGCGTTCATCTAGCGTCGTGTTCGCGGTCAGATGCTCCAGCAAGCTGACGCCGTTCATCTCGAATTGACTCTTGTCCACGCCCGCCGCTTCGAGCACGGTGGGTACGATGTCCATCGACGCACAGGGCTGGTCGGACACGTGTCCGGCCGCGATGCGATCCGGCCAGTGGGAGATCGCGGGCATGCGGACGCCGCCCTCGAACAGACTGAATTTGTGTCCCTTCAGTCCACCGGACGTTCCGCCATAGTACGGGTCTTGATTGCCGTCCAACCAGTTGCGGGTCTCGCGTGACGGTCCGTTGTCGGACGTGAAGAACGACAGCGTGTTGCTGGTTGCTCCCAGACGCTCGACTTCGTTCATGATCTTGCCCACGGCGTCGTCGACGGCGCTGATCATCGCGGCCATGACCTGTCGGTCCCACGGCAACTCCGAGAACCGGTCCATGTACTCCTGCGGGGCGTGCATCGGGTAATGCGGCGCGTTGAACGGGACGTACAGGAAGAACGGCTTGTCCGAAGCGCTCATCTCCCTTAGGTACTCGATCGCTTTGTCGGCGATGAGTTCGGTGAAGTATTCGCCGTTGCGCCAGATCTCTTCGTTGTCTTCCCAGAGGTCGTGCGTGGGGTCCAAACCAGGTCCTGGGCGGTTCGCGCCGTGGTAGAAGATATGCGAGTAGTAATCGATGCAGCCAGCGAAGAACCCGAACGACCTGTCGAATCCGTGACTTTGAGGACGCGAGTCTTCGGTTAGTCCCAGGTGCCACTTCCCGGCCATCGCCGTCTGGTAGCCCGCTTCTCGGAGCATCGTTGCGAGCGTGGGCGACGATTGCGGCAACCCGGAAGTCCGTCGGTGTCCGCGCAAAATTGACCTCACTCCGGCGTTGCCCGGGTAACGGCCGGTCAGTAGGGCGGCGCGCGACGGGCTGCATACCGGGCTGTTCGAATACCAGTCGGTGAATCGGACTCCGTCGTTGGCCATGCGATCCAGGTTCGGCGTCCGGAAGTCAGTGGCGCCCATGCACGACAGGTCGCCGTAACCCTGGTCGTCGGTGAAGAAGATGATTACGTTGGGTCTGTCCACGACGCGCTCTCCTTGCATTGAGATCAACTGCCTTGTCGCTGTTTTGATCGGGGCGACTCAGACCATCTTGCCCTGCTCATCGCCGCTGGGGATGGTTCGCAGCATTAGTGAAGTGCGCCGCGCTCCGTCAGATCGTCCAATTTATCCGACGGAAATCCCAGGATCTGACCGAAGACGTACTCGTTGTCCTCGCCCAGCAGGGGCGCTCCTCGTTTGATACGGCCAGGGGTCTCTGACATCTTCCACGAAGGGCCGGTCAGCATGTGGGGACCCATCTCCGCATGGTCCACCTCTACGAAGAAGCCGCGGTCTTTGATGTGAGGGTCCTCCATGAGTTCATCGCTGGTCAGGGTGGCGACAGCAGCCACGCCCACTGCCTGCAGGGTGTGCATGACTTCGTAGTGGGTATGCTGCTCCGTCCACTCCTGAATCAACTCGTCCAAGATGTCTTGGTTGCTCCAGCGCTGCAGAGCTTCCGAGAACCGCTCGTCCAGTGACCACTCCGGGTGGCCCATTGCGTTTGCCATTGCCGCCCACTCGTCATCGGTCGCCACGGCGATGGACACCCACTGGTCGTCGCCGCTGCACCTGTAGACGTCGTGGGGCGCCAATATGTCGTCGCGATTGCCCTGGCGCTCGCGGATTCGCTGGTTCAGGCTATAATCCATAATGCCCTGGGGCAAAAAAGAGGCCATGGCCTCGTACTGGGAAACGTCGATCCGCTGTCCTTCCCCCGTTTTGGCGCGATGATGCAGAGCGGAGACCGAAGCAAAGGCGCCCATGAGCCCCACGGTTTGGTCCGAGAGCGCGCTCTGGTCCCCGAACGGCCGCTCCGCCAGTCCGGACAGCGATGTCAGGCCGGAAAAGTTGCTGGCATGCTCGCCGTAGGAGACGTAGTCTTTGTAGGGGCCGGCGCCGCCGAAGCCGCTAAGTGACACCATGATGATGTCGGGACGTATCGCCTTCAGTGAGGGGTAATCGAGTCCGAGGGACGGCATGACTCGCGGCGCGAAGTTTTCCACCACCACATCGCATGTCGAAATAAGCTCGGTCAACAGCTCCATTGCGCCGGGCGTCTTCAGATTGAGTGTGCAGCCCAGCTTGTTCCGGTTGTAGAAGCTGAATGTGGCGTTGCGGTTGATGCCGAACTCGCCGTCTTTGTGCGGAGGTTCGCGTCGAACCGTGTCGAGGCGGGAGGCTGTCTCGATCTTGATGACTTCGCCGCCCATGTCGGCCAGTTGCTTGGTGCAATACGGGCCGGCCCAAACCCATGTGAAATCGACCACCCGGACGCCTGCTAAAGCCGTTGAATCCATTTATGCCCCTGTGTTGATCTCGAATCCATTGTTGATGCCCGTAATGCCGTGAGCGCCATCCGGAGTCATCGATGATCAGATAGCAATGCGACTCCGCCCGGACGCACTCAGATGACTCCCGCCTCGGTCAGTTCCGCGAGTTGCTTGGCGGTGTACTTCAACCGACCGGAGAATATATCCTCGTTGTGTTCCCCGAGCAACGGGGCCGTCTTACGGATGCTCCACGGCGTTTCCGAGAACGTGTAAGCGGCCGACGGATACTCGGCAACGCCCACTTGAGGATGGTCCGCCTCGACGAAGAAATCTCGCGACCGCAAGTGCTCGTCGGCCATCACGTCCCGCATGTCGGCCATCTTGGACGCGGGCGCCCGGTTGTTTTGGGCCAGCTTGACGATCTCGTCTTTGGTGTGGGCCATCGTCCATTCCATCATCATCAGCCGGAGGACGTCGGCGTTGTCGGCCCTGCCCTGCTTGGTCTGACACCAGTCGTCCTTAGACCACTCAGGATTGCCCATGGCGTCCATCAGCGCCTGCCACTGGAACTCTTCGCGCCCGGTGAGCTGCACGCTGCCGTCTTTGCACGGGAGAAGCTGCATCATGGCCGAGCGCGTGTCTGTCGCCCGTCCCATAACTCGGCCCGTGATCTGATAGTTGGCGAAGGCTGCCCCGATGCAGGACGCAACGCACTCCTGGGCCGACACGTCGATGTGCTGACCCTTGCGGGTGCTGTTGCGACTGAAAATGGCGCAGATCGTTGCTATTGCAGCCGACGCGGCCGTGTGGAAATCGGCGATAGTCCCGGCGCCCTTGAGCGGCGGCCCGGGTCCCTCTTCGAGAAAACGCTCCCGCCAGATGTAACCAATGCCGCCGGCGTGCCAGACATTCAAGTCGAAGGCACGGTAGCCGGAATACGGTCCGGTCTGACCGAAGGGGGTGATGGATGTCACGACAAGACGGGGATTGATCCGCTTCAAGCTCGCGTAATCCAGACCCAGCCGGCTCATGACTCCCGGCGGGCAACTCTCCACGAGCACGTCCGCATCGGCCACGAGTTTCTTGAAGATCTCCGCGCCGCCAGATTTCGCGGGCGACATGGTCACGCCGAGTTTGTTCGTGTTGAGATAGGCGAAGAATCCGCTGCGCTCCGGATGAGGGGCGCCATCTTTGAAGGGGCCGTAGCGCCGGGCCACGTCGCCGCGCTCAGGCCGTTCCACTTTGATCACCTCGGCGCCTAGATCGGCCAGAAGCTTGGCACAGAACGGGGCTGCGACCATCTCGCCAAACTCGATAATCCGCAGATCCGATAGAGCCTGTTTGCGCTGTTGGGTCACACTCGATTCCTCACGAGAGAGATGACTGTGTCGGCCGCGCTACAGCGTCAATCGACCGTTCTCCAGAACTGTTTGGCCATCGGCTTTCATCGTGGCGTCGGAGAGGAACAGCCACTGGTGGTAGCTCGACAAGTAATCTCCGCCGGACTCCTGGTTGTCGCCGAGACTGAATCGCACGATTCCGTCGCCGTAACCGTAGTAGCTGATGATCTTCTCGTGCCCCGGCAGCATCGTCAACGCGGGGCTTACGCCGGCGTTGAACTCGCCGAACCGATCGTAGTCGCCGGTCTGCAAACCCCACATCGCCTGCAAAAATTTGTTGTGGTGCTGAGACTTGACGCTCGTGATGCGGTTGCCTTGAAACTCATAGGTCAGCGTGCCGACGCGGCGTCCGGCGAACGTCTCGTCGGTGCAGACCAGCGTGCCTTCGGTGTCGAGGATGTCGACGGTTCTGATAGCGCCAGCGGGCAACTCGACCTCGCGGTCTCGCGCGCTTCCGGGCCGGGCGTAGCCGTTGATGAACTCTTTGGATGCGATTCCGTTGCCCCGATGAAAGTGCGCGTCCTCCAACCGGAATCTGATGTTCGTGCCCGCCGGATTGGTGATCTCGATCGCGCTGTTCAGCATGGCTTCGACGAGCCGCTCCTGACGCACCGTTAGCGCTTCGTAGTCGATGTACAATGCCTGCTCGTACATCTCCGAAAGCTTGCGAAACGTGTCGGCGTCGTATTGCGCCATGATCCAGTGAAAGTGGATTGCCCGCCCCTGCCAGGTCTTCAATATCTTCTCGGTCTGACCCGGGTTGAGGCTCCAGTGATTGGGAAGCCATATGTAAATGTCCGCCAAGTCGAAGAGCGCCGAGAGCGCCTGGTCCTCCATCTCGATGAGCCCGGGGTCTTCGCGACGACGCATCCCGACGCGTGCGGATTGGAGTCCCGGCGAATAGAGCACGCCCGCGAACAGCTCCACGGCGCCAGCCTTGAGTATCTCGATCCGGACCTGCTCCAATAGCTCAGGGAAGTAGGTCGGATCGGCATGGATGATGATTTTCTCGCCAGGCTGGGTTTGCAGGGACCCGTGGATGATGAGCTTGGCCATTCTCGACCAGTCGCCTTGAAAATCGTACGATGGCGCCATTTCGAAATAGTCCTCCGCTGACGCCCGTGTCCGGTCGAGCGCGTCCCCAATCGCAGTCCGTGATTGCGCGTTGCGTTGGCGCGTAGATTACCAACAAGTCCTGAGTCGGTCAAACACCGGACGTTTGAAGGAGACGCCAATCAGGCGCGTACGTGTGGTGGATTGCCGTTGACAGCAAACCGGGGCCATCCGGCGTGTCAGCGTCTAGGAGATTCAGAGATCGCCGCGCACGGTCACTGGCGTTCCGACGCCCACTCCCAGCCGTCGAGCGGCGCTGTCCTGCGTCCATGCGATCTCGACGCTGCCGTGGCTTCCGACGATGGCCAGCAAGCCCGCGGCCTCGGTGTAGAACGTGCTCAACGAGGAGATGCGACTACCCGCGATCTCGATATTCGTCACTTTCGCGGATCGGGCGAGCCGAATGTTGGTGACGAGATTTCCAAAGCGGTCAACGGAGACGACTGTTCCGTCAATCCTCCCCTGCTGCCGTCGGACACTTTGATCCGGCAGGACTTCGACGTATTCGATTGCCGTGCCGATGCGGTCCGGCGCGACCCCGGCGCCCAAGTGGCCCGCAACGGGGCCGAATACGTCTCTGCCGTGAAACGTCTGGCTGACTGGCTGCCGCCACAGATCTTCGTGATCGATCACATACGCGGTGCAATCCGCGGGCAACGTAGCTCTGTGCGTCTGGCCCGGATGATCAACGATGGCATCGACCTGAATCGTTGGCACGACAGGTTTGCCCAGACGCTTAAGCACTTCGGTGAATACGCCGTTGTCCGGTCCGACGAACCCGGCATCCGGTGTCAGCAGCAGCAAAGGCTGCCGATCGGAGCCCACGCCCGGATCGACCACGACCACATGTATCGTATCCGGTGGATAGTAAGGCGTGGCCGACGCCAGCACCTGGCTGGCTTGAGCCACGTCGTGAGCGTCGATCTCGTGGGTGATGTCGATGATGCGGGCCCCAGGGCAAACTGTGAGAATCGCGCCCTTCATGGCGGCCGCGTATCCGTCCCGATTGCCGAAATCGGTTGTCAGCGTGATCAGAGGGGAAGGAAAGGAGGTCATGTTCAGGGCGTCCGATCGCCGTTAGCGACGCTGCCGCCCAAATGCGGCTAGAAGTAACGCGCGCTGAGGATCGAGAGGGTGACGAATACGATGACCAGGAAGATCGTGAACCTGAACAACGTCAACTCGAGGCCGCGTCGGGTCCGGAACGAACCTTCGGCAGACCCGAAAAGGCCGGTGCCCTGGCCTTTGACTTGGAGCAGGATGGCTATGCCAAGCAGCAAGGCGACCGCGATTTGCAATATGTTCACGACAGTTATAGGCACTCGGAAACTCCGTCTGGTTTTGGTTGCGTTACATTGTACCGCAAATCACGCCACGGCTCGACGGCGGACGTTGCGGCTCACGTCCATGACCGCTGTCGCCAACTTCTCAGAGTGGTGACGAATCGGGTGGTCGGGGTCCGTGAGGTCGGTCAGATTGAGTTGAACGTCGATCAGATTCCGTCCGTCGCTGACCACCGGCTCTCCGATGTACGAGCCGAGGTCTAAGGGTTCGTTGTTGGCCACGACGTAGTCCACGATCTCCGGGAACGTGTGTTGCTGCAGGGTCGCGAGGTGTTCCGCGACCGTGTAGCCTTGGGTTTCGCCCGCCTCTGTCGCGACGTTGCAGACGTAGACTTTGGCAGCCTTGGTCCGGCGCATCGCGTCGGCGACGTCCTTGACGAGCAGGTTGGGCAAGATGCTCGTGTACAAACTCCCCGGACCGATGACGATCAGTTCGGCGTCTTCGATGGCCTCGATCGCCGGCTGGAACGCCTGCGCATCCCGGGGAACGATGTCGAGCCGCTCTATCAGACCGCCTCGTTTTGTGATCATCGATTCGCCGTCAACCACGGCTCCGTCAGAGAATCTAGCGCGCAAATTCAGATTCTCCAGCGTGGCTGGCGCAACCCTGCCGCGCACCGCCAACACACGGCTCGACTCCAACAGCGCTTCCTCGAAGCTCTGTGTGATGTCTGTCATTGCGGCGATGAACAGATTGCCGAAGCTGTGGCCCTTGAGCCCGTCCCCTTGGTCGAACCGATACTGAAACAACTCGGCGAGCAGAGACTCGTCGTCGGACATGGCCACCAGACAGTTGCGGAAGTCTCCCGGGGGAATGACGCCAAGTTCCCGCCGCAACCTGCCGGAGCTGCCCCCGTCGTCGGCGACGGTGATTATCGCGGTCAGGTTGTCGGTGTGAGCTTTGAGGCCTCTCAGCAGCACCGATAACCCGGTGCCGCCGCCGATGGCGACAATCCTCGGGCCACGACCGCGCGACCATCGGTTGAATATGGTCTCAGCGATGTTTTCGATGGGCCTTGACGCCAGCAGCACGGGACTCAGCGTCTTATAGAGGCCGTACATCGAAAGCAGGATCGCCAGACCACCCACGGCGAGCAACAAAAAGCCTTCAAAGTACCACGGCAGGAAATCCGGAAAAGTCAGGTCGAAGAACTTGCGCAAGAGGTAAGCCAACCCAATGGAACAGACGGCAATGCCAAAAGCCGCCGCCGCCGCCCATCGTTTCACGCCCACGCCTGGATACAAGAGGCGAACGACCTTTCTCCAGCGCCTTGGCAAAGCGCTGTTCTCCGGATGACGGGCGCCGTTGGAGTCAGGGTCGCGGCGCATTACTTCAACGCCTCCAGATTGTCTTTCAGCATCTCGGTCGCGATCTGGGGATTCGCTTTCCCTCTGGTGGCTTTCATGACCTGGCCTACCAGGAAGCGGATGGCGGTCTCTTTGCCGTCGATGTAGTCTTGCACAGGCTGCGGGTTGGCAGCGATCGCCTCCGCCACGGCGGCGCTGACGGCTTCCGAATCCGATATCTGAACGAGACCTTCCGCTTCGGCGATGGCTTTCGGGGAACCGCCGGTCGCGAACATCTTCTCGAAGACATCCTTGGCCATGTTCGAGTTCAGCGTCCCCGCGTCGACCAATTCCTGAAGCTCGACTATCTGGTCCGGGCCGATCTTGACGGCGTCAATCGTTAGGTCTGTCTGATTCAGCAACCGGGCCATCTCGCCCAGCAGCCAGTTGCTCACGGATTTTGCCAGATCCTGTTCAACCAAGCCCTTGGCTTGGCCCAACGCCACTGAGCGCTCGAAATAGTCAGCGCTCGCTTTGGACGTCGTCAACAGTTCAGCGTCGTATTCCGACAAGCCGTACTCAGATACAAACCTCGCCATGCGGCGGCGGGGCAACTCGGGGAGCGACTCTCTGATCGAATCGACCCACTCGGGTTGGATCACCAGAGGCGGCAGATCCGGCTCCGGGAAGTAGCGATAGTCGGATGCATATTCCTTGGTGCGCTGCGATACGGTCACTTCGCGATCATCTACCCAGCCGCGAGTCTCCTGGACGATGCGTCCCCCGCCCTCCAGTGTTTCCAACTGCCGCATGGCTTCGAACTCCAGGGCGCGAAACACGGACCTGAAGCTGTTCATGTTCTTGACTTCGACTTTTGAACCGAGCTCGGTTGTGCCAACCGGACGGATGCTGATGTTGGCGTCGCACCTGAAGTTGCCTTCCTCCATGTTCGCGGTGCTTACGTCGATGTACTGGAGCACCGAGTGTAGGTCAATCAGGTACTGCCGCGCCTCTTCAGCGCTGCGGATGTCGGGTTCCCCAACGATCTCCATCAACGGCGCCCCTGCGCGGTTGATGTCCATCAGGCTGTAGCCTTCGCCGAAGTCTTCTGTCCGGTGGATGAGCTTGGCCGTGTCCTCTTCGAGGTGAACTCGAGTAATCCCGAGGGTTCGCTGTTGGCCATCGACATTGACGGTCAAGCTGCCGCCGGAGGCGATCGGCATATCGAACTGGGATATCTGATAGCCCTTCATCAGATCCGGATACGGGTAGTTTTTTCGATCGAACTTCGTGTGGTGAGCGATGTCGCAGCCCAGGGCGAGGCCAGTGCGGATCACGTGCTCGACGGCTTTCCGGTTGATCACGGGCAGCACGCCCGGCATGCCCATGCACACGGGACAGACTACCGAATTGGGGCTCGCCCCCTGGTAGTCCGAGCTGCATCCGCAGAACATCTTGCTGTTGGTCAACAATTGGGCGTGAACTTCCAGCCCAATCACAACCTCGTATTCCATCGCCTGACCGATCTGTGCCCGCGGTTTGAACAGTGGATTGTGCGCAGGCAGCTTCAGTATAGTATTGGGTATCCTCGATTACAACGCCCGTGCGGTTCACTGATCATCGTCATCGTCTTCCGACCAAGCCCCCTCACCGATCAGCGGCACGAATCTACAGCCGCCCAACGTCTTCATCGAGTACCCGTGCTCGGTCCGAGTCAATTTCATCAATTCCTGCTCGGTTCGGCTGCCAACGGGAACAACCATCCGGCCGCCGATCTCCAATTGCTCCACGAGTTCTTTGGGGATTTTGGGCGCCGCGGCGGCGACAACAATGGCATTGAAAGGCGGCTCGTCCGGCAGCCCTAACCTGTCTTCGGCAGGTCGCACATCGACATTGTCGTATCCGAGCGACGCCAGACGGATCTTCGCGGTCTCGGCCAGCCATTCCACCCTTTCCAGACTCACGACCTCTCGCGCCAATTCCGCCAACACCGCGGCCTGGTAACCGCTGCCCGTCCCAAGTTCCAACACTCGGTCCATCCGCTTGATCTCGAGGGCGCTCACGGCAAGGGCAACGATGTATGGTTGGGATATCGTTTGACCGCAAGGAATGGGCAACGCCAGGTCGGCATACGCCACGTGGGCGCTGGCCTCCGGGACGAACGCCTCTCTGGGCACTCTTCGCATCGCTTCCACGACGCGATCGTCCCGCACCTCTGCGCGGATGCGTTCGAACAGATCGTTCTTGTCCGATTCCGAACTCATTGCCTGTCAGAAACCTCAGCAAAACCCCGTGCTGTTGTCGGACGAATCTGATTGCCGTCAACGACGTGATTCGGCGCTTCGCGCGCCATTCGCGTACCGTTTACATCTATGGTGTACGCCTGCGACACCCGGCAGTCGGCCACAACGACTGACAGGCTCTCTTATGCAGGCAGGTTTCTAGCCTGTTTCGGTAAATTGACGAGTCCCAAACCCCATGCTAGTCTAGGTGTGTTCTAGCTTTGAACGTACTCGAAGACGGAGTACGTTGTTTGGTCATGCGGCGAGCTTCGAACGAAAGAGTTCGCGTCCGCATGAGGTGAGGCGGCTGAGCTGCGGGCTACGGCTCGCTCAACAGGTGAATAATGCCATCAGACATTGACCTGAAAGATCGTGAGCTACTCAACGTAATCCAGTCGGCGTTCCCTCTCGTGGAGACGCCATTCCGCCACATCGGCGAATCCCTCGGCCTCGACGAATCCGACGTGCTCGAACGCATCCAACGCCTCAAAGACACCAACATCGTCCGCCAGATCAGCGCGATCTTCGACACACGCAGGCTTGGGTACAAGTCGTCCTTGGTCGCCATGCGTTTCGAAGCGGACCGCCTGGACGATTCGGCGCACGTGATCAGCGAGCATCCGGGCGTCAGTCACAACTATGCGCGTGACGGCCACTACAACCTCTGGTTTACGCTGGCGGCGCCACCCGAGGACAGTCTGGAAGACACTGTCGCCGACATGGCCACGGCCACCAATGCCGAAGCTT
>DCWO01000017.1:0-8297 GCA_002328865.1 Dehalococcoidia bacterium UBA2160
TCTCTCCGCCCTTCACACTTCCTCGCATTGAACGTCGATCTCTCGCTGCTCGTAGAAGGGCCGCCACTCAAATCGCCCAGTTCGATCGCGCACCCAATTCATCGGCTGCCCCTGAGCGTGCGCCGGAAGGCTTTGAACGCCTCTTTCACCCGCTTCGGATTGGGGGTCTCCGACCGCACGTCGGATGGGAACTTGCCTGCTAGGAAATAGAGGTAGTCTTCGTCCAGATCCAACTCGCGGGCGAATTGCGCGAGCAGGTGATCGCCCGGGGGATTACGCCGGTCACGTTCTATGTCGTTCAGATACTGAGGCGAAATCGGGTCGCCATCTTCTTTGAGGACCTTCAGCGCCAATTCCCTCTGGCTGATCCCCAATTCTTTTCGCGCTTTGGCAATCGCATGCCCGAATGTCACGACGCCTCCTCGGACTCGTAGTTTGTCTGCCAGCCTCCGCCGCCCGAGCTCACCGTCACGACCGTCGCATGACGCGATTCAACAAGGTTTCTGACGAATACGCGGCCGTTGCGTTCGCTGATCAGCATATCAGCTAACCCGCTGAGTTGCAATCGATCTGAAAGTCGGTGCTTCAGACGGGATGACCCACTCACGATCAGTCGCCTGGGCGCAACAAACGTACCCAGTCCATCTCCGGGCATCCCCTTTTGGTCGACTGATCTGGGGAGATGGCGTCGATCGCTAATCCTGTCCCGGAAACTGGAATGTGCAGGCGCAAACCACTTCTGCAATCTTGGCAGCGCGGGCACTTCAGATCGATTGACACCGCCAAATGATCCATATATATTCCGACGACTTACACTCGTGTTTGTAGCTCTCGATGTCCACGTGTACTAACATCATTGGAGCGCTTCCTTCCCGCACACGCACATATTCCCTGCGATGCTTGCGTTCAGCTTCCCTTGCGGCAGGCCGCGCAATAATCTCGATCCCATCTACGGGCGCCAAATGGAGGTTTGGAAACGATGACAGCACAAAACGCATCCAACGCCAAAACCCGAGTAGCAGCGATCGGAATGACGCACTGGCACTCGCTATGGGACGCCGCCTATCTGCGACATCTGGACGCGATGCCGGACGTCGAGATCGTGGGCATACACGATTCGAACGCGGAGACCGCTGCCCATCGATCGAGCGAGCTCAGCGGCGACATTCCTACGTTCACCGACTATACAGCCATGCTATCCGAGCTCGCTCCCGACTTTGTGCTGGCTCTTGGCACTCATATCACAATGGCGGAGATCGCCCACCATCTGCTGGACAACCGGACCCCGTTCATCATGGAAAAGCCCATGAGCTTCAATGCTCGCGAGTTGGCCGGCGTCGTCGAACAGGCCGAGTCCACAAACGGCTTCGCGGCTGTGCCGCTCGGCGTACGATCCTCGCCCATCATTCATCACGCCAAGCAACTGGCGGAGGCGGGCACATGGGGGAAGATCACCCACTTCTACCAGCGCATGAACCGACCGACGTCGGACCGATATCCGGCATGGGGCGCGTCATGGATGCTTGACCCCGCACAGGCCAACGGAGGGTGCCTCCGCAACCTCGGCTCGCACGGCCTCGACTGCTTCGTCTACCTGACCGGCGAGGGCGACAACATCGAGGTCCCAGGGGCCAGTTTGAGTTGGGGAACGTATCATCAACCCATCGAGGATTACGCTTCGGTGCTCGTCAAGTCCGCGAGCGGGGTAACCGGAACCATCGAAATCGGGAACGGGTTTCCGTACGACGGGACCGACGGTCAGATGAAGGTCGCTTTCGAACGCGCCATACTGATCACCGACGGCGCCGAGATCGTGCTGCACACCGCCGACGGGTCGGAAACGATCCAACCCACGGGCGCCCCGGCCGAGAGTGTTTTGCGCCGCACCATCGACGCCGCAGTTGCCGGCGACAAACCGCCTGTAAGCGCCCGCGACTGTTACAACGCCGTCCGTTTGATCGACCTCGCCTACTTGGCGGCGGGCAACCCGTACGGCACGGCCGCGGTGTAACTGGAGCCGATCGATCTTGATGCCGGTTGCTACGGCCCTTCGACTAAGGAGACATCTGTGAAATTCGGCCTGAAACTGCACCACTCGGGACCCGGCGCCAGCCCTGACCACATGCTCCGTTGGGCTCGGTTCGCCGAGACGCTGGGCATGCACCTGTTGATGACCGCCGATCACGTCGCTCTGACGCCCGATGTGCTGCCCCAGTATCCGGCGCCTTATTACGAGCCGTTCACCAACCTGGCCTGGCTGGCCGGTCACACCGATAAGATCATGCTCGGCACCACCGTCATCGTCGTGCCGTATCGCCACCCCCTGCTTCTGGCGCAAATCACCGCTAACATCGACCAGCTCAGCAACGGACGGTTGATATTCGGGATCGGCGCCGGCTGGTCGGTCTCAGAGTACGAGGCGTTCGGCATCCCGCACAACAAACGCGGAGCGATCACAGACGACTACCTGGCCGCGGTTAAAGCGCTGTGGACTCAAGACGTGGCTTCGCACGACGGCCCGTACGCCAAGTTCCGCGACGTCATGCTCAGCCCAAAACCGGTGCAAAAGCCGCATCCGCCGATCTGGGTAGGGGGCAGCGGCTACTTGCGAGGCAAGATGCCCGCCATGGATCGCGCGGTTCGATTCGGTGACGCATGGCACCTCCTGGGCATCCGCGCCGACTGGCTGCGAGACGAAGCCATGCCCCAGCTTCGCCGCATCGCCGAAGAAGCTGGCAAGCCAACCCCCGCTCTCTGCCCGAGAATCTTCTGCCGCATCACCGATTCGCCACTGCCGGAAGACGACCGCGTCGCCGGTGAAGGAACCTTGGATCAGATCCGGGCCGACCTCGATATCCTGGAGGAGCTGGGCGCCGAGTACGTGCTGCTCGACACAAAGCGAAACAACGAAACGGCCAACACTGCAAGGCACCACGAGGATGCCTGGAGCGTGGTCACCACCCTCGCCGAAAAAGCCATCGACTTGGAGAACGAGACGTTGCGATAACCCTCGTCCCGGCGCCGCTGACGGGATGGCGCGCACCGGGATCTGGCCGTCGGTCGCGACACACCCAGAACAGATCGCACGCTTTCGCCATTCGATCTTGCGACTCCGGATATCGGCGAGATTGACTGGGCGGCGCGACACCCAAGGGCCGTGTTAGCCGTTAATCTTCGACCTGAACCCGATTCGTCCGGCCCACGTACGCCACCTGGGACGGGGCGTAATGCGAACGGAGTTCGGGGCGGGAGGGCGGGCCCGGGGCGGGGCCACGATGGTCGCATGTCACCGGTTTCAGCCGACACTCAATGAGCATCACCCCGAAGATCGATGCGGACCGGATCCACGTAGCCCGATGCCGAGACATGCGCACCTGGGCAACAACCCCTGCCGAAGTCCGAATGGTATAATCGGCAGATCACGATGACTTGGATCCAGGAGGTTCGCACGTGGTTGTAACAACAGATGCCGTTGGCGCCCGACGACTTTGGGGCACATTCGATGATGTTAGCGACGGCCTTTTCGCCCAGTTTCGAGACGTGCACTACGCCCAAGACCGGGGCATCCCGCTTGAAGACCTCGAAGCCGAAGTCGAAGAGTACCTGGCCGTCCACGCCGACCAATCGAAGGTCTTGCAAAAGGCCAATGTCTACCGGTTGGTTGTCACTCGCGGACAGATCGGCGTGGACCCCAACGACTGGTTCGCCGACAAGCTCAACCACGGCCACATCCTGCGTAAGCTGACCAAAGGAAGCTTCTACGCCGAGAAACTAGACCGTGGGACGTGGCTCGACGAGGCCGCCGCAGGACCCTTGGCCGAAGGAACGGCATGGTTCGACCAGGCCCGAGACATCGGCATGTCGAGCACACCCAAGGCCGGTGTTGACCTCGGGCACATTTCGCCCGGCTGGGAGAACATGTTCTCCGGCGGCCTGCTCGGTCTGATCGATCAAGCCCACCGCGCAAAAGATGCGCTGGGCGACCAGGCTACCCAGGAGCAGCTCGACTTCTACGAGGCCGTCGAGATCGTCTACAACGCCTCCATCGCCTTCGCCAATCGCATGGCCGATCTGGCCGAGGACATGGCCGCTTCCGATTTGGGCAACGCCGAGCGCCTCGCCCAAGTCGCATCGTCGTTGCGTAGAGTGCCCGCCCACGCGCCTGAGACGTTCCACCAAGTGCTCCAGTTCACGTGGCTCATGCACGAGCTCATCGAGATGGAGGGCGAGGACGTCCGCTCGATGGGCCAGTTCGATCGCATTCTGTATCCGTACTATCGGGCCGACATCGAGTCCGGCCGTCTGAATAAGGAACAAGCCAAAGAGCTGATAAAATTCTACTGGTTCAAGTGGTATTCACGCACCCAGGGCGCGGAAAACGGCAAGAACTTCGTCTTCGGCGGACAGGCCGCGGACGGGTCGATCCTGGAAAACGATCTCACGTACGTCGCCCTCGAGGCGTTCGACGAGCTGTGCGTGCCCGATCCCAAGCTTTCGGTCAGATACCTGCCAGAGCACTCTGACAAGCTCTACGAGCGGGTCGCTGACATGGTCCGGCGAGGCCGCAACTCCTTCGTGCTGATGAACGACGCGGTCGCCGTCGAGGCCTTGGTAAAGCGAGGCAAGCCCGTCGAGGATGCGCGGACCTACCTGCCCATCGGCTGCTACGAGCCCGCGGTGGACGGCAAGGAAGCCGCCTGCACTATGAACACCACCGTCAACCTGGCCAAGCCCGTCGAACTGGCGCTGAACGATGGCGTCGACCCCCTGAGCGGCAAACAGATCGGCCCGCACACCGGCGACCCCAGGCAGTTCGAGACCTTCGACCAGGTGATGAACGCGTACCTCGAGCAACTGGACTTCATTCTCACGACCACGAGCAAGTACATCGCTGACGGCGAGCAGCACTGGCCCGACATCAACCCGTCGCCTCTCATCGGCGGAACTATCGACGACTGCCTGGCTCGGGGCAAAGACGTCGGCCAGGGTGGACCCGTCTACAACACGGTGGGGTTCGTGGGCGCCGGCCTGGCCAACGCAGCCGACTCGCTGGCATCCCTCAAGCAAACCGTATTCGAAACGGAGCAGTTCTCATTCGGCGAGGTCCTCGACGCGATCTCGGTTGATTTTGAAGGCCACGAGAACATGCGCCAGCACCTGCTGAACCGCGTGCCGAAGTGGGGCACCAACAACTCCGAAGTTGACGGCATCGCACGACAGGTCGCCGACCACTTCAGCGACAAGGTGCATTCGTTCACCAACGGGCGGGGCGGCGGATCCCAGGCGGCCCTGTTCACGCTCACATTCGCCCTGGCTGGCGGAAAGGGAACCGGAGCGCTTCCCGACGGTCGAAAGGCACGAGAGTCACTGGCCCCAGGCGTCGGCGCCTCCTACGGCCAGGACCGAAAAGGCGTGACTGCTCTGATCGACTCCGTCTCGAAGCTGGACTTCACTCAAACGCCCAACGGATCGGTGCTCGACGTGACGCTGCACCCCACCGCCATCGCCGGGGAAGAAGGGCTCCAGGCGTTCGTCGGCCTGATCAAAACCTTCTTCGAGGAAGGCGGGTACGCGATCCAATTCAACGTATTCGACGTCGAGACGCTGCGAGACGCCCAGCGGCATCCGGAGAAGTACGCATCACTGCAGATACGGGTCACCGGCTGGAGCGTCTATTTCACGACATTGTCCAGAGAGGCACAGGACCAGTTCATCGGCAGACTCGCCCATGGCGCGTAACGTCCCGATCGCGCCGCCAACCGAACGCGCCTCGGACACGGCAACCGGCCTGGTGTTCGACATCAAGCGGTACGCCGTGCACGACGGCCCCGGAATCCGCACGACTGTCTTCCTGAAGGGATGCAGCCTGCGCTGCGTCTGGTGCCACAACCCGGAAGCCATCGCCCACGGGCCAGAGGTGTTCTTCTACCCCGACCGCTGCATCGCGTGCGGCTCGTGCGTCGAAGCGTGCCCAACCGGCGCTCAGACACTGGCCGATGACGGTCACCGCACATTCGACCGTTCGACTTGTGATTTGTCCCTACAATGCGTCGACGTGTGCAACTCGAACGCGCTCATGCTCGCTGGCAAACAGCTGACCGTCGACGAGGTCATGGACGAGGTGCGTGAGGACGCGACCTTCTACCGCGTCTCGGGCGGCGGAGTCACTCTCTCGGGCGGCGAGCCGCTGCTGCAGAACGAGTTCGCCACCGCGCTGCTGAATGCATGCAATGCCGAGGGCTTCCACACGTCGCTCGATAGCTGCGGCCAGGTTCCGTGGAGTTTCTACGAGCGAGCACTGCCCTACGTTGACCTGGTGCTCTACGACCTGAAGCACATCCACGCGGACAGCCACAAAGAGTTCACCGGCGCGTCCAACCGGCGCATCATCCAGAACTTGCGCAAACTGAACGAACGGGGCACACCGGTCGAGATACGCATGCTGATCGTGCCCACGGTCAACGACTCGGAGGAGCAGGTCGGACAAGCAGCCGAATTCCTCGCCGGGATGGACAACATAACCGCCGTCCGGCTCCTCGCCTACCACAGCATGGCCGTCTCCAAGTACACCAGCCTCGGCAAAGACAGCACCATGCCCGACGTCGAGTCGCCTGACACGGATGCCATGGCGAAAGTCGCCGAGTGGGTCCGCGGCTACGGCCTCACCGTGATCACACCCTCGGACGACGCCTAGAGGCGGTATCGTGAACCAGTCCCTTGCACCGCATCTCGGCGAGAGGATGATCGCAGTTTGTTCTCGAACTCAGAATACCTTCCGTGGGCAGAATCGCGTCAAGTCCGCCGCACGCCTATAACGATCGTCTGAAGCGCGTTGGTCTGAGGCGCCGCTGTCTCGTTAATCTTCTGGTCGCAGACCAGTGTGTCTGGCAATGCGCGCCAACATCCTGGGACCAATCTCCTCCCTATCGTGGAACGCGAATACGAAATCAGGCCAACCCTCTTTCGAGAAAATCGGGTGGGAACCTGACTGCCTCTTGACCTTCCAGCCGCTTCACAGGAGCGCTGCCAGGACCCTTCGGGCTCGAGTGCTGGACCATCGACTCATGGAGCGTTGAAGGAGATGCTAACAAGATCGGCCTCAGCCTCACTGTTCTCCAGACGTTCCGCCAAGACGCGCAGAGCAAGGGCTTGAACCTTCGCCTTAGCTTCTCGCTGACTCGCGCCGTAGGCCATGACTCCAGGAAGCTCAACCACTTCTGCAATCCAGCGGCCGTCCTCCTCTTGTTCGATCTCAATCTCAAAAAACATGAGTGCCTCTATCTTTGGATCATAAACCACATTACGCGCCTGTGATGCGGAGAGTGGCAGCCTAGGACCTTCGTGGCGTATATCGGCTGAAATCAAGCTGAGCCAAAGGGATCGCGCGACCACGCTCGTTCTTAGCCTACTCTCCATCGGTAGAATTTGCCACGTTGGGAACCACTATTCCAAACGACGACCCTATGCGGACCGCGTTGAATGTGACTTGCCACGACTGGGAGACACTCAGAAATCACCATCACGCGCACATGTCGGCCTGCCCTCACCTACTCAACGTGGCTGGCGCGCTATTGCGCCTCGGGCGAGTCCGCCCCACGCTCCTCCACTCGCACGATGTCTTCCTGATAGGTCGGCACGATCGTCTTCCCCGGCGGGACGACCAGGAACTTGTCGGGGTTCCACTCGCCGTCGACCAGACTCTGAAGCAGGCTGATGTCCCCTTGCATAGTCTCGTATCTCCACCCCTTCTCCTCTGCCTCGTCTTTCGCCTGTCTCTCCAGCAAGGGAAACTCGCCGATGCCCATATCGATGTAGGCTAGTCGCTTGTAGTTGGTCGCGTCTGCCCACTCGTTCATCGTCTCAAAGATGTATCGAGCGTTGTCCGGGCTGAACTTGGTGAGCAACTCCTCGTACGTCTGGTTGAAGCCCAACTGCGTCATTACGCTCAACGACTTGCCGTCGGCGCCGATCTGCGGGCTGTCACGTTCAATCCATCCTGTGGACCTGTAGAAGGTTCCGGGTTCTTCGTCGAAATATTCTTGGTACCTCTCCTTTGAGCCCAGCAACATCGTTATGCAGTCGTGCGCCCTCGTAACGACCATCGGCAGGTGTTCACAATAGAGCTGGCGGATGCCCATGTTGCACAGGCCGTAACCGAGCAGAACCGCGTCGTACTCGCCGGCGGGTATTCGGTCTATCTCCTCTTGCAGACTCCGAGACATCCGCTGCTGCCCGACGTCGTGCAGACCTTTCTTCATGAACCTCACGTCCACGATCGCTTTCGATCGAGACACGCA
>DCWO01000017.1:8624-14936 GCA_002328865.1 Dehalococcoidia bacterium UBA2160
TAAGAGATCTCTCGGTGCATCACATCGCAGGCGACCATGGCGAATTTCATATCGGTTCGGACTCTCCGTTTTATGAACGACACGCGGACACAAGGAGTCATTTACTCGCTCGTCTCGCATCTTTGTACCATTCGCGACGTCAGTCCCGCAAGAGAGTCGAGCATCCCCTTTTTGGTCCCTTCCGTCCCTTGAGTCCCGCAGTCACCAATTGCCTTGCTGCCGCTTCACCACGACCATTGCGGCGCCGCCCCGTGGTTGACCCTTCACCGACTCGATGCTACCGTTTCGCTGTATCGGACCAGTCTGTCCCAGAACATTCGGCATGCCCATGCCATCTGCTCGCAGGAGTAGTCCTACATGACACAACCTGACAGCGGAGGACCCGGACCGCTGACCGACCTCAAGGTGCTCGATCTAGCGGGCCCCATCGGCGTGTACTGCACGAAGCTGCTGGCCGATCTCGGCGCCGACGTTCTTCGCGTCGAACCGCCCGCCGGAGACCCCATGCGTGATATCGCGCCGTTCCACGGAGATGAACCGCATCCCGAAAAAAGCCTGTACTGGTGGCACTTCAACACCAGCAAGCGTGGGATCACGCTCGACCTGGAACAACCGGAAGGCCAAGACCTGTTCAAGCGACTGGTCGAGTGGGCCGACATCGGGGTCGAAAGCTTCATCCCTGGCTATCTGACGGACCTGGGCCTCGACTTCGAGGCGCTTCACGCACTCAATCCCGGTTTTATCCTGACCTCGGTCACGCCCTTTGGCCAGAACGGGCCGTACAGCAAGTACAAGGGCCCGGACATCGTCGGGCAGGCCATGAGCGGAGTGATGCAACAGGTCGGCTTTAACGAGCGGGCGCCGTACTTGATCGCGACCGAATCCGCCTACTGGTCCGCCGCCATTTTCGCGGCCAACGCCACGATGCTGGCAGTGACGTCGCGAGACTTCAGCGGCGAAGGACAGCAGATCGACGTGTCGATGCAACGGTCGATGTCCCTGGGCGCGGGCAACGCGATACCCACATACGACGTCCTCGGCGAGGTGCTGCATCGAGGCGACATGTTCCAGCGAGGCCGTGGGCAGGTTCGAGCGGTGCTTCCCTGCAAAGACGGCTATGTGTTCTTCATCGCCGCCGCCCCGGGAACCAGCATGGAAGCCGTACAGGGGTTGATGGCCGAGCGCGGATTCGGTGAGCGGTTCGATCCGCGCTGGCTCGATGCTGCATTGGTCCGCGAGGACCCCGTCGAACGGCAACTGTTCGAAGATCTCGTGATCGAGTTCTTCTCCCATTACACACGCCGCGAGCTGTTGGAGATCGCCTTCAACCGCGAAAAGCAGGTCTTCGCCGTTCCAACTGACACGCCCGAAGACGTGGCCACATCGCCGCAACTCATCGACAGGGGCTTCTTCGTGGACGTCGAGCATCCGGGAATCGAAGAGCCGATCCGATACCTCGGAGCGCCCTTCCGGCTTCCCGAAAGCCCCTGGGAGCTGAGACGACGCGCCCCCGAGCTCGGCCAACACAACGATGAGGTCTACCGAGAGGTGCTTGACCTGGGCGAAGACGAACTTGACCGTCTACGGGACCAGCGAGTCATCTAACCAGCCCATCGCAAAGCAACACCAGGAAGAAAGGCGAGTTCATGTCCACGAGGATGCCTCTTGAAGGCGTGAGAGTGCTGGATTTCGGGTGGAGGGCAGTGGCGCCGCTCGCCGCGCGCATGTTGGCATGGGGAGGCGCGGAGGTCGTCCGGATCGAGTCCTCGACCCGACACGATGGCGCGCGCCAGATGCCGCCCGTCGTCCCCGGCGGCGAAGGCAGCTTCAACACAAGCGCCTGGTTCAACAACTTCAATTCCAACAAGCTTTCGATCTCCCTCAACTTGCGCCATCCGAAGGGGAAGGAGATCGCGCTGCGCCTGGTTCCGCTCGCGGACGTTGTAGTCGAGAACTTTAGCGGCGGCACTTTCGAACGGATGGGCTTCGGCTATGAAACGCTGCGGAAGCTCAGACCCGACATCATCATGGTCAGCCACTCGCTCACCGGGTTGACCGGCCCATGGAAACACATCAAAGGCCACGGCCCGATGGCGGCGGCCATGTCCGGGATGCACCACCTGTCCGGATACCCGGATGCCGCGCCGATCAACCCTGCCCAGGCGTTCACCGATTACGTCACCAACCCTCACCAGTCGGCCTTCGCGATCATGACGGCGCTCCATCACCGGAGGCGCACCGGTCGCGGCCAGTACATCGACATGGCGCAATACGAGTCGATCGTCCACATGACCGGAACGGCTGTCCTCGAGTACACGGCGCTGGGTCGGAACCGGAATCGCACCGGAAACCGATCTGAAAACGCCGCGCCTCAGGGCGTCTATCCATGCAAATCCGTTCCGTTGAACGACCGAATCGAAGACCGTTGGTGCGCCATCTCGGTGGCCACGGACGAGGAATGGCAGAGTCTGTGCGCCGTATTGGACCGCCGCGAGTTGGCCGACGATCCACGCTTCTGCAAGTTCGAGGCCAGAAAGCAGCACGAGGACGAACTCGATGTTTTGATCGGCGCCCGGACGGCAGAGCTGCTCGCCGAAGATGTAATGCTCCGTCTTCAGGAAGCCGGAGTCGCCGCGGGCGTCGTGCAAAACTCCAAGGACCTCATGGACGCCGACCCTCAGATGGCGGCGACCGGGCACTATCGGCGGGTGGATCACGCCGAGACCGGTCCGACGGTATACGACGGCCCGCCGTTCGATCTCTCGGCCACACCGCTCCAGGTCAAACCGGCGCCGCTTCTGGGCGAACACAACGAGTACTTCTTCCGCGAGATTCTCGACCTGACCGACGACGAGATCACCGCGGGATACGTGGAAGGCGCCATCGCCTGACAGTTAAAGGTCGTCTCTGCGGCAGTAAAGCGCCGACGACAACAAGACGCGCTTTGCCTAATTGACAACAGGTTAGGTCGTAGTTACTCTCTTAATATCAGGATATCAGGCGCAAAAATTCTTGGTGTCCCATGACCGGAGCGTTGTGCGCCGCGCTCCTGCTGTCGGTTTGGGAACAGACTGGCGGTTGCGATGAACATGTCCTCAAGGTCAAAACTGCGGGTTCGCGGCGGCCCCTTCGACGGGTGCGGAGTGTCTCTGGCGGCGGCAATCACGACCATGGGTCGAGATGCCACGAATGACATCGTGGAAGAGCATCCCGCCGTCTCTCGCAAACACGCCAGAATCTTCCGCAATCCTCAAGGCTTCTGGATTCAGGACGTGGGCAGCGCGAACGGCACGTTCATCGACGGGGAGAAGATCGGGCAGGAACCGCACTCACTCAAGAACGGTGACCGCATTCAACTGGGCAGCGCCGCGAGCGGCACCGACTGGGAGTTCTTCGAGGAAGAAGTGGTTGGCCTCGGCGTGGCTGCGCCTCCCACCATGCAGCTTTCAGTAAGCGAGGCCGCCGGCGGCACGACCCCCGGAGCAATCTTGGACTCCGAAGGCGAGTCAGTCTGCGAATTATTCCGGCGAAACAATGACGGTTCCTGGACCTGCAAGAGGTTTGCTTCGTTCGACGCCCACGGACAGCAGATCGAGGTCAGCCGAAACACGGTGTTCGCGCCCGGCATCGAGTTCTTGGGGTTCGATCTGGCGATGTGGCTTGAAGAAATCTGCGCCAAGGCAGACGAGTAACCACGTCACTGACTGCCACGTTGACCCTCGTCAGACGCCGAGGCTACCCACGTCGCCGCTTCTCACGCGATCAGGCCGATTGCCGCAATCGGCCGCCAACTGCTATCCTTCGTCCGCACGTATGTACGTGACGTCCGGGACACTCGGGCCAGGAGCGGAATTTGGCATCCGACCGATTCGACGGCGATAGCTACAAAACGAACCAACGTCGGGAATGGGACCAGGTGGCCGGCGCCTGGGAGAAGTGGTGGTCACTTTTCGAACAGAGCGCCCAACCGGTCAGCGATCGATTGGCTACACTGTCGGATGTCCAGGCGGGTCAGAGAGTGCTGGACATTTCGACGGGCATCGGCGAACCGGCGGTCACGGTCGCGAAGCTGGTCGGAACCGATGGCTCGGTGGTCGCAACCGATCAATCTCCCGGAATGCTAGCCATAGCTCGCCGCCGAATAGCTGACCAGCGACTGAGCAACATCGAGTTGGCAGAGGCCGATACGGAGCAGCTCAATCTGCCCGACGGAGAGTTCGACGCTGTGGTGTGCAGATGGGGCTTGATGTTCCTTCCGGATGTACATGAAGCGCTCTCCAGGATTCGTCAAACAATCAAGGCCGGCGGTAGATTTGCTACGTCCGTTTGGAGCACTCCGGACAAAGTTCCGTTTATCAGTCTGCCCATGGGAACGGCTCGGAGGGTCCTCGACCCACCGCCGCCGCCACCTCAGCCCGGGGCTCCCAATCTCTTCGGGCTAGGAGAACCTGGATTGATCGAGCGCGCCTTCGAGGAAGCGGGGTTTGAAGACGTGCGGAGCGAAACGTTGACAATCCGCGTTACTGCGGATTCACCAGAGCAATACCGGGATTTCATGAGTGATATCGCCCCACCCATCCGCACGCTGATCTCTGAGCGAAGCAAGGACGTACAGCAGGCGTTCTGGAATGCGGTTGTCGACGGCGCCCGATCGTTCCCAGGCCCTGATGGCGGCGTCAGCATTCCCGGCGACGCGATACTGGTGGTCGGAAGGAAGTAGCATCCAGCCAGACGTCCGAGGTAAGGCGCGCGCTCGAATCGGTGGATACCCTCGACCGGTCGTCGTGCTGCCGGCCTAGGCGGTGATCTCCAGAGGAGTCACCGACACTCCGGCTTCCGGGTCCATCTCGACCAACGCTACGCCACGTTTCAGAGCGCCCGACGGAGCCCCAGAGTAGAAAGCCGGAACGCCGTTTTGGGACACGTCGCGGTAGACGTGCACGTGACCGAGTGCGATGTAGTCACAGGGCGCCTCTGCTATCTCGTCCAGGAAGATCGGCGACGAACGCCACGTCGCTTCTTCAAAGTCCATCACTATCCCGTGTGCCATCGAAACGTACCAGCCGTCCTGCGGCCTCGGCGGCATGCCCTCCAGCGGGTGGAACTCGGGGTTGTGGTCGTAGACCGGCCGGCCCCACACGGCGAGGCCGAGTTCATCCAGAACCAGCGTCTCCCCTTCGGCTTCCATCAAGATCGAAACCCCGTCCGGCGCCTCGCCGGACCACAGGCCTTTTGTCAGCACGGTGTCGTGGTTCCCAGGCAACACGACTACCGGCCTCCCCGAACCGGCCAGGGCGTTCATCACCCGATCAACCGTCTCCGCGGGCACTCGATGGTGGTCGAATAGATCGCCAGCGACGAGGATCGCGTCGGCATGTGCGGAGTCCGCTAGGGCCAGCGCCGCGTCCAATCCGCTGAGCGCTTCACCGGTGTAGATGTCGGTTCCGATATGCACGTCCGACATGTGCAGTAGACGAAGATGCTTTTTGTTGTTGTCGATAGCCATTGCCCGCCTTGAATCCACCATAGCAAAGATAGCTGACCCGCGGAGCAAAGTACCGAGTCGCGAATACTCGCGCACGGTCACGCGAAGCGCTTTCTCCGGCCTCGTCGTCATCTCGTGACCGACAAGGAGTAAATCTTGCGATTCAGAACGCCGTGGGCATCTGGCAGAAAAGAGTATCACACCACGTCGGGTAGCGCGCAACGAGGCGGCGTGCGGACTTGGACTCGACCGACGCACGTTGGGTCACGCACGAATCGCCTTAAAGTTCACATGGCGTGGCAGTCGGAAGGCGCCAACATGCGTCGGCCCCGCCGAGATGTCCGATGCAAAATCCCCTATGCAGCGTCCAGCGTTTCCCGGACTTTCCGAGCGATAATGGCTGGGGTGAACGGCTTCGCGAGAAATGGAATCGATTTCCCGGAAACGCCGTGTGCTATCGTCATATCGTCGGGGTACCCTGACATAAACAGCACCTTGATGCCCGGGTAAAGCTCGCTTAGCTTGTCTGCAAGCTCCCGGCCGCTCATGTGAGGCATCACAATATCGGTCAACACGAGGTCGATTTTCTCCGGACCGTTTTGTTGGGCAATCCGAAGCGCCTCATTTCCGGTCACGGCTTCCATGACTGTATAGCCTTGACCACTGAGTACGTCGGCGGTCAGTTGCCGCACAGCGGGCTCGTCTTCGACAATCAAGACGCCTTCGACGCCCCTCGGCGGACCGGGTTCTTCGGCGGCGCGTTCGGCTTCGTCGCATGAACCCACCGCCGACGGCAGGCAGATCTTGTCAAGGGCGGAGTGAAAGTG
>DCWO01000150.1:0-6616 GCA_002328865.1 Dehalococcoidia bacterium UBA2160
TTGGAAGCAACGTCGAAGGGCCGCCCACATGCAATCGTCGCTGAAGCCGCAGTGGTCATCAACCAATTGCGTTGTGCTCAACGCCCCCCGCGATGCAGAGCCTTCCAACCCGGAGAAGCCTTTGGAGTATTGCGGACGAGAGTGTGTGTTCAGCGACCAGATTCTTCGACTGCGGCCTCAGAATGACACAAATTGCTCGACGCCACTCATCTTGTTCAACGCCATCACGACCAAACCGAGTTGCGGTTCGAGTCCCGGCGCGACGCCGTGATGGCTGGGTGGGGAAATGCGAACAGCGTTCGGGGAGGGCGGGCGGGCAAAAACGACTTCGGGGCGGGGCTTCTCGTCTCACTCAGCTATAGCCATTTCCTCGCGAATGCGCGATCATAGCCAAACCCAACGCAGAAAGGAAACACCATGCAAGTAACACCACACGTCTATGCGATGCACATCCCCGATGTTGCCGTGGCCCATCCCGGAGGCAGCAACAACTACTTCGTCGGCGATCCATCCCAGGAGATGGTGTTGATCGACACGGGCGACCATCACCGAAAATGGATCAAGGCGATCCTCGACTACCACGCCGAGCTCGGCAAGCCGAAGATCGGCGCCATCGTCATCACACACGGGCACGTTGACCACATCGGCGGGTTGGATCGCATCCACGAAGCGCTTGAAGCGCCGGTCCGATGCCACCCGAAGCTGGTCAAGAGGCTCCAGGAGATGCTCGACGACGAGGATGCGGTGACGCCCCTGAAGTCCCGAGAGTTGATCAAGACTGGCGGCGGCGCCACGTTGCGTGCGCTGTTCACTCCTGGCCACGAAGTTGACCACGTGTGTTACCACCTGCGTGAGGACCGGGTCATGTTCACCGGTGACACCGTGCTCGGCGCGTCGTCGACCTCGGTGGGCAACCTAGGCGACTACATGAAATCGCTGGAGTTGATCATGAAGTTCAGGCACGACACGGTGTGCCCCGCGCACGGCCCGGTTGTCCCGCCGCCAAAGGGCAAGGGCTTGGTCCGCTGGCAGATGGAGCACCGGCTCCAGCGAGAGCGCGAAGTCCTAGCCGCACTCGAAAAAGGGCACGGCAACGCTCCTGACATCGCCCGCGACATCTACCCGAAAAACCTCAAAAAAGGTCTCTGGCGTTCAGCCGAACGCAACGTATCCACCCACCTCGACAAGCTGGTCAACGACGGCACAGTCGACGAGGTTCCGGCGAGCTTCAGGTTGAAGGACTAGCACGAGCGTTAGTTGAGTGCGGGACGAGCACATATCCGGACGAAACCGAACGTAGCTCGCTGTCCGAACCCAAGATTAAGGCAACTGTGGGAGAGTCGGTTGACGTCGATCGTCACGATACCTGATTCGCACCGAGACCTGCTGGACCGCCCGATCTGCGCGGCGTTCACGACAGTGATGCCCGACGGTCAGCCGCAGACGACCGTCGTGTGGTGCAGCTTCGACGGCACGCACGTCCTCGTAAACACGATGCGCGGATTCCGCAAAGAAAAGAACATGCGGGCCAACCCAAAAGTGAATCTGCTCGTGTTCGAACACAGCGACCCGTTTCGCTACATCGAAGTGCGGGGCCAGGTCGTCGAGATGGCCGAAGACCGGGCGCATGAACACCTTGACGAGCTCGCCGAACTGTACACTGGCAATTCGTTGTACTTCGGTGGGGTCGTGCCCGCCGAACTCAAGGACCGAGAAACGCCGACGCTCTGTAAGATCGCCCCGACACACGTGGTCGCGGCATCGTTCTGAACAACAGCAAGCTGTCGCCCTGCCGAAATCGGAGCCTGTCGATGAAGGCTGGCGCCTCACGAATCCCCAGACAGTCATCCTCAACGCTCCCTTTGTCATCCGGAACGGAGTGAAGGGTCTGGGGCGTCGCAGGAATTAAGTCGCGCGAGAGGGACGTGTCCGGCGGACTCCGGTCGCTGAGCATCCCAACCGCAGGAGTGTGTTCAATTTGGAACCGACTATCCCAGAGTCTCATCGGGACCTGCTCGATCAGCCAATCCACGCCGTCTTCACGACAATTATGCCAGACGGACAGCCGCAAAACAGCGTCGTCTGGTGCGACTACGACGGCATGACCGTGCGCGTGGCCACGACGCGCGAGAGCCAGAAAGGCCGCAACATGCAAGCCAATCCGAAAGTCACCCTGCTCGTCGTTGATCCGCAAGACCCTGGCCGCTGGATCGAAGTGCGCGGCGAGGCTGAAATCACCGAGACGGGAGCCCTCGAGCACCTCGACGAACTCACCTGTCAATACACGAGCCGCCAACACTATTACGACGGCATCATCCAGGCCGAGCAACAAGCGAAAGAGACACGCATCATCTGCAAAATCCGCCCCAAGCGCGTCACCCTGGACGCGGTGCACTGACCGGCGTTACGATGCCGCCGTCTCTTCGCTCCCCCGCGGCATCCCCACCAACAGCACGATCGGCCCGGCCAGCATCAGCCAGAGCGCCGTGCCCAGACCCCAGGCTCGGGCGGCGGCGCCGATGCCGAGCGGCATGAGGCTGCCGGCCAGCCCTGAGATGTTCTTGACCGCGAGCGCAGTTCCGCTCTGGCCGGGCATGGCCGAGTAGAGTTGCCCCTGGAGGATCGAGTACCAGCCCGCGTTGGCGAATCCGAGGAGCGCCACGATCACGAGCTTCGGGCCTAAGCCCGGCACGAGCAGGAAAGTTGGAAACAGGACGAGCTCGGCGACGACGCTGAATCGAAGGTAGGTTAATCCTCTGACTCGTTCCAGCAGCGGAATCAGCAGGACGTCGCCGACCAAACCGACTCCGGTCCAGACGGCAACGCCCAGCGCGGCCTTCGCCTCGCCGGCGCCCACGACATCGACGAAGTAGAGAGCTAGGTAGCCGTGGAGGCCGTCGAGCATCAGGTCGGAGAACTCCAGAAGGATCAGCCAGCGGAGCACCGGCAGACGCTTGAAGGTTCGCAGAGCGTCCGTCAGGCCGCGCCGGAACGCCGCCATGAACGGCTCTGTCCGACGAGGGCCGGACGCGCCGTCCAACGGCATGCGCGCCGCAGCGACGACGGCGACGACAGTCGCCGCAGCCGTTGCGACGAACACCCACCGCCATCCGATGCCGGCCGCGGCGCCGGCCCCGAGCGCCAGCGCTCCCGTTACGACCCCGATCGATCCTGCCAGCGTCCACCGCGCCATGTTGTGCTCGTGCCGATCCGGGTTAGCGTCCATCAGCGTGGCCTGAGAAAGGCTCACGAACGCGCCGGAGGCCGGATGGAACAGGATGAACGCGGCCAGGATGAGACTGAAGCTGTTGCTGACGGCCGTGAGAGCCAGAGCCGCGGCGAACACGACCCCGCCTCCAAGTATCAGCGCCCGTCGACGCCACACGTCGCCCAATATGCCAAAGAACGGCTCGACGACGTTCGCCACCAGGTTCGGTGCGCTGAGCAATACGCCGACCTGGATGTACGACAGACTCAGGTCGTCCCGGATCAACGGCCACGCGGCCTCGCGAGCGCCGTAAATGAACTCGTCAATGAACTCGATGACGAGCAGCGTCAGCATCAGGCCGGTCAGTCGGGGAGTCGTTCGGCGCATCATGGCAGGTTGGTGCACATGCTAACGATGCGCTGGAGTACAACGCAAGGGGCGTGCCGACGCGTCATGCCGGAAGCCGTAACCTCGGCCGAGGCGAGTTGCCACTAGCGGATCCATGTCCATCGCGCTTCCCGGATGCGTGACCGGCTTATGGCCCCATTCGGCCTGAATCCAGGCGGATCGCGATCCCGGCATTGTCAGGAGCTGTCGGAGGCTTGCGGAGCCAACCCAGATCCGCTAGGTGCACCGGAGACGCAGGGCGCGCCAAGTGCAGCCTAGCCACCCTGCCGTCGCGAGGTTTTCGCTCTTGTCGGCGCACCGTGACAGGCGTAGACTAAGACCGCGCTCGAATCCCATCAGTGTCACTCTGATTGAAGGGAAGAATCTGGTGGCTGGACGATGCATCTGCAGCGCCCAGCGCGTCTCAACGACACCCGACGGCACCTAACCTTGCAGCCCAGTCCAACTAGTAACGGGCACGAAACCCGGCATTGGAGGATGACCACATGACCACAGTAGATTACGAAGTCCGGAACAGGGTCGGATACATCACGCTCAACCGGCCAGATAAGCTGAACGCCATCGACGTCGCCATGCGCGACGAGCTATGGGCGGCCATCCACGACGTGAACGACAACCCCGACGTCTGGTTAGCGGTCATCACCGGCAAGGGGCGGGCGTTCTCCGTCGGGCACGACCTCGTCGCGATGTCCGGGCGCGGCGACGATCTGTATTCTGACGAGATATCCACCGAAGACCTCTACGTCTACCAGACGCAGGTGTTCAAGCCTATCATCGCCTCGGTCAACGGGTTGTGCCTCGCGCAGGGCGGCGGCATCGCGTTGGCGTCAGACATCCGCATAGCCTCGGACCAGGCGCAGTTCGGCTGGCCCCAGGCGAAGAGAGGCATCGGCTCAGTCAGCGGGCCTTGCATGCTCGCCCACCGCGTGCCTCTGAACTTCGCGTTCGAGTTCCTGTTCACGGGCGATTTCGTCAACGCCGAGCGAGCGCTCGAACTGGGCATCGTCAACAAAGTCGTGCCCCACGACGAACTCGAATCCGCCACCGACGAGGTGGTGCAGAAGCTGCTGAACAACGCCCCGCTGGCTATGCGCGCCATCAAGGAAGTGGCCGTTCGGGGGCTGAGCATGCGCCTGGAAGACCGCGTCCGGTTGGCCGGAATCGTCAACCGCCGGCTTCAGAGAACCGAGGACGCGCAGGAAGGACTCACCGCCTTCGCCGAGAAACGCACGCCCGTGTTTCGCGGCAAGTAGTCCGCCGGCCATCGTCTGGTTTGGTTGAACAGCGATAGAAGAGGTGAATGAGGCATGACGAGCCAGGGTGTGGAGTTCTACGAGAGACTCGGCGTGAAACGGTTGATTAACGCGGCGTCGTGGATCACCGTGTACGGCGGCAGCATCATGCCGCCCGCGGTCGTGACGGCCATGGAGGACGCCTCGCGATGGTTCGTTGACATGCACGAGCTCAACGCGAAGGCAGGCCAGGTCATCGCCAATCTCACCGGGGCCGAGGCTGGGCTGGTCACCGCCGGTTCGGCAGCCGGAATGGTCCTTGAGGCCGCAGCGTGCATGGCCGGCTCGGACCCGGCCAAAGTCTGGCGCTTGCCGGACACGACTGGGATGAAGAACGAGATCATCCTTCATCGCGCCCACAGGGTCAACTACGACCACAACTTCCGAGCCGCGGGCGCCACGCTGGTCGAGATCGGAAACAGCGGCAGCACGGCCGAATGGGAGCTAGAGGACGCGATCAACGAGAACACGGCCGCCGTCGCCTACATCTTCGGACCGAGACGCGGAGGCGCGTTGCCGCTGGATAAGGTCGTCGAGATCGCGCACAAACGCGAAGTGCCCGTCATCGTCGACGCCGCGGCCATGCTGCCGCCCCCGGAGAACCTGACCCAGTTTATCGCCATGGGCGCGGACATGGTCAGCTTCAGCGGAGGCAAGGGCGTGCTCGGCCCGCAGTCCACCGGCATCCTCGCTGGCCGGGCCGACCTGATCGAGGCCGCGTATGCCAACGGCGCTCCCAACAGCGACTCCATCGGCCGCGCGGCGAAGGTCTGCAAAGAGGAGATCGCGGGTCTCGTGACCGCGCTCGAAATCTTTGTCGACACCGACTTCGAGGCCGTCATGTCGGGGTGGCGCGACCAGTGCGCCCACGTCGTCGAGTCGCTCGGCGACATCCCGGGTTTGCGACTGGCGCTGAGCGAGGCCAGGCCCGAGATGCTGGAATCGATGTCCAACGCGCCCAGGGCATTGATCTACTTCGAACACGACTGGAAAGGTCCCAGTCGCGACCAGGTGCTGCAGATGCTTGAGGACGGCGATCCAGGGGTACGGGTCAATGCATCCGGCTTCGAGGGCGAGATCGCGATCATTCCGGTAAATCTGCGGCGTGGAGAAGAGATCGAGTTGGCGCGGCGACTTCGCGAAGTGCTGACCGGCGGTTGAGCTCGCGACAGGGTGATGTGAACGCCGCAAGATCAAGTCGTTCATGTCGGGTGGAATCGGAACAATGTTGTTGGCGGGATCGCGACGGTGAGCCGGCGCAACCCGTCGAGAGATATGAGGTAGACTGTTAGTTCACAAGGACGACCCAGATGGATCGGAAGTGGGGCGATTTGACCGGCGGACCTGAACGGCCACGATCAGATCGAAGGAGGTGAGCGATGACCATCGTCAAGTATTCCTTGGAGGAATTCGTCCACGACATGAGCCAGTTGGTGGACGAGCTGCCCGACCAAGAGCGGTTGCTCAACAAAGGCTCTTCCTACCTTGAACGCCTGGTCAACAACCCTGAAGCTATTCCCGAGGAGTTCCGGATGCCGGCTGGAACGCGCGGCAGAAACGCCAACCACGGTACATATCTGCTGCATCACGGGTCCAACGGACTCCTGATCACCTCGGTCGTTTGGGGCCCGGGCGACCATATTGGACCCCACGATCACCGTACGTGGGGCCTCATCGGGGTGATGGACAATTTCATCACCGAAACCCG
>DCWO01000150.1:6952-11164 GCA_002328865.1 Dehalococcoidia bacterium UBA2160
AGGACGATCGCTCCCGCGAGGGGTTCGCCCAACTGGAGCGAGACCGCGTGAACCTGGTCAAGCCCGGCGACGTGAGCTTGTTGATACCTGACGTGGACGAGATTCACCAGATGGACAACTTCAGCGATAGGCCAACGGCGGAGATCCACGTCTACGGGAACGATCTTCGAGGCCTGGAACGCAGCCGTTTCGATCTGGACGCCTGCACGGTGACCAACTTCACCACCACCAGGTTTGACAACTGCTAGCGTGTAGTTCGGATTGCCTGTGTATGTGCGGGCGCGCGGCCATGACCTGGCAAGCTTTTGAATCGAGGGCTGAGGCATGACCGACCTGATCTCCGCCGGCGAGCTGGCCTTGTTGCTTTCGGGCAACGCGCCGTTCGCCTTGATCGACGTGAGGGACGTGGGCGAGTACAACAGTTCCCATATCCCGGGCGCCAGTCTGATTCCCAGGCGAGAGCTCGAGTTTCGCATGTATGAGTCTGTCCCTTTTTCGGGCGCACGGATCGTCGTGTGCGACGACGACGGCCAGAGAGCGGCACTCGCCGCCGAAACGCTAACCGAGATGGGGTACACAGACGTCTCGGTTCTTGACGGCGGCATGAATCGCTGGGTCGTGGAACGACACCCCACCGAATGGGGCGTGAACGTGCCCAGCAAGGATTTTGGCGAGCGGATGCAGGTCGAGCATGGTGTGCCGGAGATGACGGCGACCGAGTTTCTTGAGCGCCTGGACAACGGCGAGAAGCTGGTCATTTTGGATTCACGCACGCCCGAAGAGTATCAGCGGTCCTGTGTCCCTGGCGCTCGCAGCGTTCCGGGCGCGGAACTGGCACTGCGCATCACCGACATTGCCGACGCCCTGGATGAGGATACGATCATTGTGGTCAGTTGTGCCGGCCGCACCCGCAGCATCGTCGGTACGTGGATACTCCAGCGGATGGGGCTGCGCAATCTGTACGGCCTGGAAAACGGAACCGCGGGTTGGGTGCTGGCGGGTCAGAAACTGGAGGCGGGAGCAGATCGCCTCCAGCTGCCCGAGCCCTCGGCCAAAGGCTTGACTGAAGCCGAATCCTACGCTGCCCGTGTAGGCGCCGAAGACGTGGTCCGGCGCCTCGACATGGAAGGCCTGGTTGAGATTATGCAGCGCCGCGACAGCGAGACCGTCTATCTCATCGACGTACGAACTCGCTCCGAATACGAAGGCGGCCACATCCCTGGCTTTCAATGGTATCCGGGAGGGCAGGCTGTCCAGCGCTCTGACGAAGTGGCGGTCGTGCACAACTGCCCAGTCGTGTTTTGTTGCGACCGGAGCGCTCGGGCGACGATAACCGCGTCGCTCTATCGGCAGATGGGCTTCGACGAGGTGTACGCCGTGGAGGGCGGCGCCGAAGCCTGGCGTGCCGCTGGCCACGCCTTGGAGACAGGGGATTCCGGACGATTGCCGTCAGGTTACGCCCAGGCGCTGGAGGCGGTTGCACTAGTGTCCCCTGAGCAGCTCCACTCGACCGGCGATTCCACGGTCCTGTTCGTAGATCTCAGCCAGGACTTCGCCCGAGGCCACGTGCCCTCCGCCCGCTGGATCCCACGTGGTTGGCTTGAGTCCCGAATCGACGGTGTGGTCGCCGACAAGAGGGCCACGTTGACGGTGACGTGCGCTGATGGAATCCAGGCTACGCTGGCCGGCGCCACGTTGTCGAAACTGGGATACCGCAACGTATCGGTTCTGGAGGACGGCATGAAGGCGTGGAGGGCTGCTGACCTGCCGGTCGAGGCCGGCTTAACAGGCGTCATGGATCCGCCCACCGACATGCTGCTTACAGGCGCCAGCAGAAACTACGCGGACATGGTGAATTACCTCAGGTGGGAAGAGGCTCTGGGGCACAAGTACCACAGACGCTAGCCGGGCTTCAGACCTCGGCGCCCAGGGCCGTCAGCGCGGCGGCGGCGGCGTCGCGTTCGGCATAGGCCTTGCGCCGCCCGATCCCTGTCCCAATCTTTTCGCCGTTGACCTCGACCTCAACTGTGAATTGGAGCAGGTGGTCTTCGCCTTCCGTGGCGATGACACGGTAAGACGGCGGCGTGTAGCCTCGGGACATCGCAACTTCGTGCAGCAGAGATTTCGGATGCCTGGGCGGGCCGTCTCTTTCGGAAACGGCTTGCATCGGATCGGCCAGCGCCCGGAGCGTGAATTCTTTCGCCGCCTCGTAGCCTTGGTCCAGCAGGACCGCGCCGACGACGGCTTCGAAAACGTCGGCCAAGTTTGACTCCCGCTCCGTGCCGCCGGATTCGCCTTCGCCCTTGCCCACGATCAACGACGCGCCCAGGTCCAGTGTCTCGGCGACTCGGGCTAGCGCCCCTTTGCTCACCAGTGCTGCCCGCATCTGAGTGAGGTGGCCTTCGGGATGGTCCGGAAAGCGTCGGTACAATTCGTGGGCGACGACCAATCCCACCAGCGCGTCGCCGAGATACTCCAGCCTTTCGTTGGATTCAGGATGTACCTCCGGGCTTTCGGCGACGAAAGAGCTGTGCACCAGCGCCAGTTCGAGCAACGTCGGATTCTCGAACCTCACGCCAATGGAGCTCTGGAGGTTTTCGAGGGACCGAGGGGTTGAGGAAGTCATGGCGTCTTCATGCTGGACTACCGGGCCTGTCAGGCGCGGTTGAGGTGAATCACACCTTTTCGTACAAGCGAACGGCTTGGTCAGCGGGCGCCATTCGATTCACGCGAAAGGGATCTGTGCGTCCATCCGGTGCTGATCGATTAGTCCTTCGCCGCTGACGGGAAGTGTGGACCGGGCGAGAGGCGAAAGGTCGCGGCCATGTTCGCCCGGCCAACGTCTGCAAAGGATTAGACCGCGCCCTTTGGCCACGGCGGCTGTGGACGCTTGACCTCGCCGATGTAGGAACGCTGTGAGAACAGACCTACAAAGTCCTCGAAGGTTGAGAGCGATTCGTCCTCGGGAGGAATGAATGTCTTGACGTAGGCGGACTGCCCGTTCTCGAAGACGAACGTTGGCGTCCCAAAAGCGCCAAGGTCCCCGGTGGAACTCTCATGGTCCTGCGCGACGATCTTGACCAATTCAGGGTCGTTGAGGTCTTGCTTGAACTTTTCGACGTCGAGTCCGGCATCGCCCGCGACCTGTGCCAACGGCTCCACTTCGTTGAGCGACACACGGTCGCCGCCGTGCCGTGCAGTTAGCAACGCCAGATGGAACCGATCGAAAGCCTCGCCGCCCTGCCGCTTTGCCGCCTCGCCTGCAACCGACGCCAAAAGCGCTCTGGCCTCGTCGAGTCCTTTCTGTTCCCAGACCTTCCAGTCCGGTCCTTCTTTGCTATTCACCTGTTCCAGGGAGAAGTTCTTCCAGGTGATGTCCAGCTTCCCCGGAGAGGCTTTCTGCACTCTATCCAGCCACACGGCTGCATTGTAGACCCAGGGTCAAGCGTAATCGAAATAGACATCCACGTGCATTTTGTCCATTTACCGCCACTCCTTCACTCTCTCCGGTGTTCGTACGCCGCATTGTAAATTGGCGGGCATACCTTGTCAAAAAGAGGAGACGGGCCTATGGCGGCGGACCTAGCTTGTGTCGGCTTGCCGGAGCCCGGCGATGGGCATTGGGCTGTGCTGATCGTCACACGAAATACAAGAGAATCCCGTCGGCCAAACCGGCGGGATTCTCCTTACGCATCAGAAGTTGCTAGTATCGCTTATGGGTAGACGCCGCTCTGGAATCCCGCGCTTGAGGGCAGGAAGGCATAGAGGCCCTGGACGTTGCCCTGATGGTCGATGTACCAGATGTACGATCCATCGTATGTCCTCGAAGAGCCGTCGGGTTTGTTGTCGGCGGAGGCAGACTCGGGAACCTCGTTGATTATCTCTCCTGTGACAAGCGCCTCGAAGTCGATGAAGTAGTACCGCGCGTCCACATAGTACGTCGTGCTTCCCTTGACTACCGCTTGGTCGGTCCAGGTATCGGTCGAGCTGGCGGCAACATCCCGGAACCCGTCGGAGTCGCCGTCGGACCATGCAGCGCTAAGGTCGGCGCCCTGGAAGCCGCCCAGGGGGTTCCACAGCTCGGTGGAAGTGCCGGAGAACGGGTCCTGGTCGTCGAACCGCGACCCTGAGCTGGTGGAGTTGACGAGAGCCTGGTCTGTCTGGGCTCGGCCAATGATCGGGTACTGCCGTTTGCCTAGGTACCTGGTGTTG
>DCWO01000150.1:11455-11591 GCA_002328865.1 Dehalococcoidia bacterium UBA2160
AATGATCGGGTACTGCCGTTTGCCGAGATACCTGGTATTGCTGGTGGAGCTGAGCCAGGAGTCGACGGCGGTCTGCAGTCGGCCCTGCTCGGCGTTGAACGAACGTTCCTTCGAGCTGCTCAGGTAGTTGCTCACC
>DCWO01000114.1:0-659 GCA_002328865.1 Dehalococcoidia bacterium UBA2160
CGGATTGCCGGCGGGATGAAGGTTATTCTTCGGATCGAGATGATGGACGCGTTCGGCATCGACAGTGTGTTCGAGGGGCGCCAAAGGGCGATGATGGCACATACGCCGGTGTCGCAGGCCGCAGCGATGGATTTGAGTGTCCTGACCAAGGCCGCGAAGCCCCGCGGCGTGCCCGCTCCGAGCACCTGTCGCATGAGGAGGCTGAGATTGAAGGCGCCGACATGAATCAGCAGGCGCTTGAGGATGTTGCCTCGACCACGCAAGTGCAGGCGCCGCATACCGCCGGTGTCATACACGTGGGCGAAGGACCGTTCGACGAGTTCAGCCCGACGTTTCTGCAACCGCCGTCCACGCCTGCTTCGCAGGCGCCGTCGGTTCGCATATACCGCGGCTTGAGCTTCTTCTTTGTCCTGCCAATGGCGGCGTCCACGATCGGGCTCAGAGACATGGCTGCGAATCTCTGAGCCGGTCAGATCGACGAGGACTTCGTTGCTATGATAGCCCTTGTCGGCCACGACTTCGGTCAGTGGTCGGTCGTGCAATTTGCCTTGCGCCCGTGGGTCGGTGGCCACCGCCGACAGATTCGCCTCAGCGCGCAGCAGACTCCAGGGCAGCGACGAGGTGTCGCCCTCGTTGGCGTCCGCCAGACTCACGGCGAC
>DCWO01000114.1:981-4573 GCA_002328865.1 Dehalococcoidia bacterium UBA2160
ATGGCCTGCGTTTCCAGGTCGACCGTGTGCTCAGCTTTGTGCGCCAGGTGCGTGCGACGATCCTTCATCTTCGTGACCTTGGCGTCCGGATCATGCGGGTGCTCCCAGTCGTCATTGGAGACCTTCTTCGGCCGCTTCTTGTCCAGCTTGGCCAAGTCGCGGCGCGTTGGCGTGTCGATACCCGAGGCCTTTGCCAACGTCGTGAGATACTCCTGATAGGCCTCGCCGGTATCGCGACGTTGCAGACTTCGCAGGGCGGCGTTGGCTTCCAGCGTCGTCGCATCCACCGCCACCGTCTTGCCCTTCAGCAGACCGGCTTTGGCCAGCACCGCCAGGATCCAGGTGAAGACCTTATCGTGCACCTCCACCGGAAGCCGCTGACGAATGCGCGACAACGTCGAGTGATCGGGCGTGCTCTCGGTCAGGTCATAACCCAGGAAGGGACGCAGGGCCATCGAGTCCGATACCCGCCAGTCGATACCACGCTCCGAGTCCAGGCCCTCAAAGAAGCCGATCAGTAGCATGCGGAAGTACGTCCCGGGCGGGATACTCGGGCGGCCCTTCCCTTGTACGTAGAAAGGCTCGCACAGATCCTCCACGAAGTCGTCGAAGCCGTCCGCCGACAGCACCTGATTCAGGCGCTCATAGAAATCGTGGCTGGAAGATCGTGCCAGAGACGCCGTCGGGATGAACAGACTGTCCTGCTTCGATCGCTTACGCTTCCCCATGCCCATCAGCTCAACTCCAAGGTCCGGGTCATCAATACACACAAGCTAGAAACGGCATGTACGGAGATGCAATCGAATTCTTCCAACAAGCAACGTTTTTCAACGGGCTGCTAGTGTCTCAACTAGGCAGCAATGAGGGGTAGAGTCTCTTGAGCTTGATGCGGGCATCGTCGGTGGAAAAGCGCCAGTCGATGGTGGGTGCGGTTTCGAGACGCTGCTTGAGCCAGGCCTTCACATGTTTTCCGAGCACCTGGATGGATGCGATGCGTCGATCAAGGCACTGGCGCGAGAGGATGCTGAGTCCGATCTCGGCCATGTTGAGCCAGCTGCCGTGCTTGGGGGTGTAGTGGATGTCGAGTTTGTCGGCGATGCGCTTGGCTTCCTCGGGCTCGAAGGTTTCGTAGAGCGCGGCTTTCTTGTGGGTGCTCAGGTTGTCCATCACCAGCGTGATCGTTTCGGCTTCAGGATAATGGATATCGACCAATTCCTTGATGGTGAGGGCCCGGTCTCTCATCGTGCGCTGTTGACTGACTCTCACGTGGCACCGCCCCGTGAGGGGCTCCAGCATCATGAACAGGTTGGCGACACCGTTGCGGACGTATTCATGGTGAAACCGCGCCGGGCAACCCGGTGCCATGGATAACGGCTGCCGCGTCTCTCCGACCAATTGCTTGCAGGTCTCGTCCAGGCAGACTATCGGGCGTTTCGCGTCATAGGGCATGTGATAGACATCCAACACATCTTCCATTGCACAGACGAACTCGGCACTGGGCTTGCCCGGCAGGCAATACATCTGTCGAAGCCATGGCTTCAGCGCGTTTTTTTGAGCGTCTTGCGAATCGTTTCCGGGCAAACACTGTCAACGAACTCCAAGGCGACCATGCGATCAGCCAGCAACTTCAGGGTCCAACGTGTCCGCCCCTCCGGTGGCTCGCTACAGGCCATCGCTACCAGGTGGGCTTCGGCTCTGCCGTCGATCGTCTTCGCCTTCCGATTCTTCTGCTCCTTGCGCTGCAGTGCCGCTTCGAAACCCTCTTCCACGAAGCGCTGCCGCAGACGCTCTACCGTACTGACATTCACATCGAAGGCATCGGCAATCTCTGCATCCGTCCAGTACTCGCCATGCTCACCCTGATCCGTCTTCAGAAGGATCCTGGCGTGTCGCTGCTTATAGGCGGCCGCCTTCCCTTTCGTGATCAGGCCGCGAAGATGGGCGCGCTCCTGAGTGGCCATCGTGACGATGTATTTCTTGCTGGGCAACGTCGCTCTCCTTGCCTGACAAAGGGGGTCAGTTGAAGAATACGACGCTCCCACTCAGAACGCTAGCGACATTGTCCCGCAATCCTACGTGGATGCTCCACTAGACGATCTCCGCCAGGTGGACCTCGCGGCCTTCGCGGGATGATTTCTGTGCAGCCCGGGCGAATTTCAGGATCTCCAGTCCCTCGATCCCATCAATGGGCGACTGCCGACCTTCGAGGACAGCATCGACGAAGTCGACCATTCCGTCTCTGAAGCTGGCGGCCCAGTCCCACTCGATCTCATCCAGGCCGGTCTCGGTCGTCTCGCCATCCGCATAGACCACCAGAGGTGGTCGGTCCATCAGTTTCCCCGTGCATCGATTGACCCAGATGAAGCCGCGGGTGCCGCTGATTTCGAACCACTCGTCCTCCGTCCAGTAGTCGGAGCGCACCACCATGTCGTCGGACGACAACGCCTCCCAGGAGCCGTGGCGGCGCGGGTCCCGGTATTTCCAGACGATCATCGCTGGACTATCCCTCACCCAGCCCTGCTCGTTCGGAGTTTCGTTGATCCAGGCAAAGACCCGGTGCGCCGGACCGAGGAAGAGGAGGGCCACCGCGAAGAGGTGGTACCCGTAGTCGAAAACCACCCGGCCTCCGCCGCTCTGCGCCTCGTCGTAGCGCCACGCCAGCGTGCTCTTTGGCACGGCCCAGCCGTGCTTGAGCGCTCCCTGCACCGCCTTCATGCGGATCGATATCGGCTCTCCGATGACGCCGCTGTCCAACATTCTCTTGGCCTCTATCAAGGGCGGATAGAAGCGAAAGTTCTCGAAGACCCGAAAGCCGCCTTCGGCGCTCTCGGACGCGGCGAGTATCGCTTCGCATTCGGTTACGTCGATAGCCATCGGTTTCTGCAGCGACACGTGTTTGCCCGCCTCCAGCGCGTCGATAGCCATCGGAGCGTGGAGATTATGCGGCGTAATGATGTCGACCGCATCCACCTCCGGGTTGTCAAGCAGGGCCCGATAGTCGATGTAGTAGTGCGCCGCCCCCCACTCGGCAGCGCGTTGTTCGGCCACGTCCGGAACAGAATCACAAACCGCGACGATCTTGGCGCCGGGATGCGCCTGGTATCCCTGGACGTGAAGATCGGCGATTCTTCCCGCCCCGATTATCCCGATCCTGACCTCTTCAACCACAATTCTTCCTCCAGCGATGAAGGTTGGTGGGCGGCGTCATGCATTGCCAAAGGTAGCCAATTGCCTGGTGCAGGGAGCATGCGCTGCGAGAGTTGCTGGGATTTCTGGGCAAACGGGGGCGCCGTGTGGCGTCCCTGTTCCTGTATAAGCGTTGTTCGCAGCACGCCGTGCACACTACACTTGTCGCGCGCTACAGCGGAAACGACCCCTCGAGGACGGTTGCCTGGTGAAGGAAGGAATCTCGGAGTCCCGCGTGGTACGCCTCAACGCGGAGATGTTCCCGGTGGCCGAAACCGAGCGCCGCCTCTTCGACCGCTACGGCCCGAAGCCTGTGGAGATCGAGGTGGCGCAGGTGCAACAGATCATTCCCCATGTGCGCGACGCCCACGCGGTGTGCGTCATCTCGGCGTCGCTGCCCACGGCC